>JBNGDZ010000314.1:0-6139 GCA_049975765.1 Armatimonadota bacterium | reverse complement strand
TCTCGGAGTACTGCCAGTCGTGGGTTCCGGGCTCGAAGGGGGCGAGCTGCATGTACAGCGGCTCGCCGTCGGTGTAGCGCAGGTCCACGTAGATGGAGTACTGGTAGGGCTGCCCGCCGGCCTGCACGTTTTCGGCGCGCGACCAGCCGGCGATCTTCAGCGGCGCGGCCTGGGTCTGATTCACCTCGACCTGCTGGCCGCCGCCCGCGCCGGCGCCGCCGGGCTCGTTGTGGCAGCGGATGCAGTACTGGCCGGAGTGCGGACTCTCGGTGCTGAACTCGTAGCCGGCGTGGAAGTCCGACCACACCTGCCCGGGGATCAGGTCGCGCGAGTGCACATAGACCCCCCGGGTGACTGTGCTTGCGGGCTGGTAGGCGTGCGCGGCGGTGGCGACGGCAAGTGGACAGACGATGATCAGCAGGCGCATGACTGGCGCCCCCTTCGGAGCCGAGCGATGAACGCTACCTGCAGTTTCGCCCATCGGGGCGTATTCCCTTCGCGTCCCTGTGGCCGCCTCAGTAGCGCAGCCCCACGGCATCGGTGCGGCGGGGGTCGTCGTAGGTGGGCAGCTCGCCGGCGGCGTCGGCCATGATACGCTTCCAGGCGCGATCGAGAACGCCGTCCGGGAGGTCGTCGGCGCGGTCATCGTGGCAGAGCGGATCGCTCTGCACGTCGAAGGCCTCGCCGAGAGTCCCGTCTACATCGCCTCGGACCCACCACTGATCGTCGATGCAGCAGACGCAATCACCATAGCGACAGGTGACATACTCTCGAGGCCCCCAGCCCTCCTCGCCCAGCAGCAGCGGAAGCAGCGACCGGCCGTCGATGGGCTGATGGTCATCGACGCCGGCGAGGTCGTAGAGCGTGGCGGTGGCGTCGATGTTGTACACCAGGTCGCTGACCCGGGAGCCGGCGTTGGCCCCGCCCGGCAGGCGCACGAGCAGCGGCAGGTGCATCAGGCCGGGCCACAGCGAGTACGCCGGCTTGCCCACCACCCTCTGCGGGTTGTCGGCGAAGTTCGTCCCGTGGTCGCTGGTGAAGATCACCAGCGTGCTCTCCAGCAGATCGAGGCGCTCGAGGGTGTCCATGAGCATCCCAAGCCACGTATCCACGAGCGTCACCAGGCCGGAGTAGTGAGCGATGATGTCGGCGACCATGGCCTCGGTAAGGCCCTGCTGATCCATGGGCTGATACCGAGGGTGGGGGATGGTGGGGCCGTCGTAGTCCGGGTCGGCGTACATCTCGTAGTAGCGCCGCGGCGCCTCCCAGGGCTCGTGCGGGCGGAAGGAGTCCACGAACAGGTAGAAGGGCTGGGCATGGCGGTTGTCCTCCAGGAACTCCATGGCCCAGCGGAAGACCTCGGCGGTGGTGGTGTCGCGCTCCCGGAGGCGCCCGCGGGAGTTGGCGACGTGGTAGCGCAGGTTCGAGTGCACCGGCGCGTCGCCCCCCGGCCACCAGTAGCCCTCCAGGTCATCGTCGGAGACGGCGTGCACCGACCCCCAGCGGTCCTGCTGCAGCCCGCGCGTGTAGTGCCACTGCCAGAAGCCGCGCTGGAAGTTGAAGCCGGGAGCGAAGTAGGGGATGGTGTCAGTCACGAAGCCGGTGTGATAGCCGGCGTTCGCCAGGTTCTCGGCGACGGTGTCCTCAGTCCGATCCATGGCCTGCCAGCCCGGGAGGTAGACGATGTCCCACGGGACGGGCGTGTAGTCGCGGAACGGGTAGCAGCGCCGGCCGGTGAAGACCGCCCGCCGTACGGGAATGGTGGGCAGGGACTCGGGGTAGGCGCGCGTGAACAGCACCGACTGCCGGGCGAGGGCGTCGATGTTGGGCGTGCGGATGGCCTCGCTCCCGTAGCAGCCCAGCCAGGCGGTGCGCAGCGTGTCGGTCATGACGTAGACGATGTTGGGCCGCGAGCCGGTCATCGAATCACTCCTGTGTGGACGTCGGACTTGAGCGCAGAAGCTCCACGAGCATCGTCGCCAGCTCGTCGGCCGCCTGTCGCACCGGCTCGCTCATCTCGTCGCCGACCCCGACGCGCTGCAGGTCCGGCTGCACGCCCACCACCCAGGTCTCCGCCCCGGCATCGAGCTCCAGGAAGCGCGCCATCATCTCCAGCGAGGGGCGGTGCGTGACCCCGGGCGTGGGCGGGATCTGCTCCGCGGGGATCAGCCGCACCTGGCCGGGCTCGCCGCCGAAGTCCGCGGCGTCGAGGACCAGGACGAGGTCGGGCTGCAGGTCGGCGGCCTTGACGGCATAGTCCTCGGGGAGGTCGAAGGTGACGAAGACGGTCACCGGGACGCGGTGCTCGATACCCTCGGCGGCTCGCACGCCGAAGCCGTCGTCGCCGCGCACCTCATTGCCCACGCCCATGACGACGACGGCGCGGTCGCGCAGCAGCTCGCGCAGTTGCTCGCGGAGGGCGCTTAGCTCATCGGCAGTCGGGTGCATGAGAGAACTGTCGCGCCGCGGCTATCGCCTCGCGGGCTCCTCCTCGGGCGTCTCCGCCGCCATCCAGTCCTTCACCGGTCGGCGGGTGCGCAGGCGCGCCGGCTGCGTGTAGCGCCGGGTGGTCTCAACGAGAGTGTGCCCAAGCTGCAGTGCCAGCACCTCCAGCCGCTCCCCCAGCAGCCGCTGGTGGTTGGCGTAGGTGTGGCGGAGGGTATGGGGGCTGACCGGCCGGCCGATCCCCGCCTTCAGGGCGTACCTGCGCACCAGGCGGTAGATCTGCACGCGGGTCATGAAGCCGCCCTTGCGGGAGGTGAAGAGGGGGTCGGCATCGGCGCCGGGCGCCTCCCGGCGGTACTGTTGCACCATCTCGAAGGCCGAGCGCGGAATCTCGACCTCGCGCTGCTTGTCGCCCTTGCCGGCGTTCACCTCCACCCAGTAGCGCCCTGCGGAGTCGTAGACGTCCCGGCGGCGAAGCTGCGCAGCCTCCGAGACCCTCAGGCCGCTCTGGAGCATGAGCATGATGAGGGCATGGTCTCGCGGCTCGTCGGACGCCGCCTGCAGCAGGGCCCGGGCCTCCTCGCGGTCCAGCACATCGCGCTGGGTCAGCTCCCGGGCGCGCGGCACGGTGGTGAACTCCGCCACCCGCTCGGGGGAGAGGTGGGGCGTGAGGCCGTAGGCGTAGCAGAAGCGGAGGAAGGAGCGCACCGAGTAGATGCGCGCGCGGATGGTGTCGGGCGCCAGGCCGCCGGCCCGCCCCTCCTCGCGCAGCTTCCGGGCGCGGCGCATGGCCTTGTCGTAGCGGATGATGCTGTCGCCGTCGATGGCGCAGATGTCGGTCTCGCCGACGCGCTCGAAGAAGTCGCGCACGCAGCGGCGATACTGGGCGCGCGTGTGCGGGCTGTCCTTGGAGGCCAGGAAGCGCTCCAGCACCTCCTCGTAGTGGATCGGCCCGTCGGGTGGGCGTGCATCCTCCGCCAGCCGTGCGAGCTTCTGCGCTTCGGCCATCAGTATCACCTGCCGCAGGGTGTCGGTCGCTGACCGGTAGGTTCACGCGGATTATACGACCCCGAGGCCGGCAACGGCAAATGGCGGGCCGGAACGGAGACCGGCCCCTCCAAACGGCACGGCCTCGACGCGGGCTGGCCGACCGTCCGCCCTGGCCGGGGGCCACCGTGCCGCGGTCTCAGGCAGGACTGGAGCTGCCACTCGCCGAAGGGGCAATGCATCGAGCATGAACACGTGCGGTGGCGGCGGACCTCGACGGAGGCGGTAGCTGTGAAGGTGGCGATGACGGTGATGCTGACGCTCTTCGTGGCGGGACAGGCGGTGCTGGGCGAGTACAAGGGCGACATCTGGATCCACCCCGACGCGGAGCGGCTGCCCACCGATCAGCAGGGGCCGTTCGTGCGGCTCTCCGACGGGCGGGTCATGGCGGTGGGCCACAACCAGATCCTGTTCAGCGACGATGACGGCCAGTCGTGGGAGAGCCGGCCCATGTACGAGGGCGTGGAGAACGTGGAGGACACCGGGGGAGGGGTGCTCTTCCGCACCAGGGAGGGCGTGATCCTGCGGGCCTTTCTCAACTTCGCGCACAAGAACTTCGCGTGGGACTACGAGGGGGTGGGGCCGCTGCCTGAGTGCCAGCTCCCGGTGTACATCACCCGGAGCCTCGACGAGGGCGAGACCTGGGAGCAGCCGCGCGAGCTGCAGGAGGGCTGGTGCGGGTACGTGCACAACATGATCCAGCTCGACAGCGGGCGCCTCGTGCTGGTCAGCCAGGTGGCGGTGCCGGACCCGGGCCATCACGTGAGCTTCACCTGGGTCTCCGATGACCTGGGTGAGCACTGGCAGAGGAGCAACCTCATCGACCTCGGCGGCGAGGGCGACCACGCCGGCGGCATAGAGCCCACGGTGGTAGAGCTGGAGGACGGCCGCCTGTGGATGCTCATCCGCACCTACAGCGGGCGCTTCTGGGAGGCCTACTCCAGCGATGAGGGTCTCACCTGGGACTACATCCGCGCCTCGGACATCGAGGCCAGCGGGGCGCCGGGGATCCTGCTGCGCCTCGCCAGCGGGCGCATCATCCTGGTGTGGAATCGCTTCGCGGAGGGCCGCCCGAAGAAGATCGGCCGCCGCGAGGAGATCTCCATCGCCTTCAGCGAGGACGAGGGCCGGACCTGGACGGAGCCGGTGGTCGTGGCCCGCAACCGCACCCCCGAGGGCGGCAATCCGGTGGAGTACCGCATCTCCTATCCGGACGTCTACGAGCACGAGCCGGGGGAGATCTGGATCACCACCGGCCAGGGAATGCTGCGGATGAAGCTTTACGAGAGCGATTTCGTGAAGTAGTGCAGGCTATGACACGGGGGGAGAACGGTCCTGCGTCGCGAAGTTCTTGGTGCAGCGGAACCGGCAGCGACCTGGGAGGGTCAGCGATGAGCGACAGACAGGTCCGCGACGAGTCTGACGAGGAGTTCGATCCGCTCGCTCAGGCCCGGGCCATCGGCTATACCGAGGAGCAGATCGCCTCGGTGCCGGCCGAGGCGGTCATGGGCTACGGCTGCGCGAATCCGCTGGCCTTCGCCGCCCTGCGCGAGGGCGAGAGCGTGCTGGACCTGGGCTGCGGTGGCGGCTTCGACGCCCTGCTGGCGGCGCAGGAGGTCGGCCCGGAGGGTAGCGTGATAGGCGCGGACTCGGACCCGGAGATGGTGGAGCTGGCGCGGCGGAATGCGGCGGAGAGCGGAGCGGGCAACGTGAGCTTCGAGGTCGCGGCGATGCACGATCTGCCGCTGGAGGACGGGGCCGTGGACGTGGTCATCAGCAACTGTGTCATCAACCACTCTCTCGACCTGGAGGCGGTGTTCGGCGAGATACGCCGCTGCCTGCGGCCGAACGGCAGGATGGTGATCGCGGACCTGGTGCTGGAGGAGCCGCTGGGCGCCGAGCAGTTGCGCCTGGTCCCGGAGGCGTGGCGGGAGTGGCTGGACTCGGCGGTGGACCGCGAGGAGTATCTGCGCAGCATCGAGCGCGCGGGGCTGAGGGACATGGAGGTCGCGGAGGACTGTCCCTTCAGCCTGGCTGAGGCCCACGAGGCCCTGCGCGGAGGTCTGTCGAGCCTGGTCATCAGAGCGCGGCGATGAGGCGCGGCGCAGGTTGATGCCGCGCGGCACAACACCCATGGGAGGTAGAGGCGGATGTGTGGCTGGAGGAGCGGAGGCCTGACGACTATGCTTGTGGCCGCGGTTGCGATGGCGATGCTGGCCGGCTGTCGCGACGAGGACCAGCGTGAAGAGCAGACGGTGGAGGGGCCGGCCGACCAGGGCGGGCCCTCGGCGACCTCCGACCGGCCGCTGGAGGGCATGACCGTGGCGGTGCTGGTGGCCGATGAGTTCGAGGACAGTGAGCTGGCGCAGCCGGTCGAGGCGGTGCGCGGTGCCGGCGCCGAGGTGGTGCTGGTGGGGGCAGAGGCCGGGCGAGCGTACACCGGCAAGAAGGGCGACGTGACCGTGACCTCCGACCGGGCCGCCGAGAGCGCCCGCGCGGAGGAGTTCGACGGCCTGGTGATCCCGGGCGGCCACGCCCCGGCCACCATGCGCCAGAACAAGGCCATGGTGCGGCTGGTGCAGGAGATGGTGGCCGCCGGGAAGCCGGTGGCGGCCATCTGTCACGGCCCGCAGGTGCTGGTGACGGC
>JBNGDZ010000313.1:0-6170 GCA_049975765.1 Armatimonadota bacterium | reverse complement strand
CTGCTGCTCAGCGTGATCACCCTCGGCGCCGCCGCGGCGCAGAACGCGGTGGTCAACGGCAGCTTCGAGGACGGCACCTCAGGCTGGTACCGCAATCACACCTACCCCGGCGATCGCGCTGAGGTGGTGCAGCGGCCCGACCGCGGGCAGTGTCTGCGGCTGACCAGCCAGGGCGAGACGGTGGACTACGCCCAGAGGCTGGAGCTGGAGACGGGACGCGAGTACGTCTTCCAGCTCGACATGAAGCGCTCGGCGGCCGGCCCGGACATCGCGGCGTACGTCATCATCTCCAGGCCCAACGCACGGGACGCCTACTACGCGCTGGGCTCTCGCGACACCACGCTCAACCAGTGGCGGCACTTCGCGCGGCGCGTGCCGGTAGCGGCCAACGCATCCCGGTGCCTGCTCCTGCTGCTGAACCGCCTCGACGGCGCCACGGCCTGGTTCGATGAGGTGCAGGTGGTGCCTCTGGGGGACAGCGCCGATCCGGCCGACGGCTGGTGCCCGAAGCTGCGCGTGCCGCAGGTGGATGAGCCGCCGACGATCGATGGCCGGCTGGGTGAGGGAGAGTGGGCGGATGCCGGGCACATCACCGGCTTCGCCATCATCAGCGACGGCTCCGAGCCGGAGGCCGACACTCAGGCGTGGATCTGCCACGACGGTCTGAACCTGCTGATCGCGGCGCGCTGCGAGGAGCCGATGATGGCCGAGGCCGACTCGCGGACTACCGAGACCGATGCCAGCGGCATCTTCCGCGACCAGGTCGTGGAGATCTTCATCGACGCCGACAACGACCACCAGAGCTACTACCACCTGGCGGTCAACTCCATCGGCACCCGCTTCGATGAGTCTGTCGGTGAGGGCGCGGTCAGCGGCACGGCCTTCGACAGCGGCTGGAGCGCCGCCGCGGCGGAGGGCGAGGATCACTGGAGCGTGGAGGCGTCGATACCGATGGGATCCCTGACCGTCGGGGGCTCGGGCGACGTGTGGGGCTTCAACATCTGCCGGGAGCGGCACCTGCCCGACGGTCGGGAGTACTCCGCATGGTCGGCCACGGGCAGCCGCTTCCACGCCCCACACCGCTTCGGCGACCTCCTGGGGCTCGCGGAGGTCGCGCGGCCGCCGGCGACCGTCAGCTTCGTGGAGGTCGATGATCCCACGCCCGGCCCGGCCACCATGCGCTTCCTGGTGGCGAGCGCCCTCGAGGAGGCCATGGAGGTGACGCTTCGGGCGGAGGTCGGGACGCCCGGCGGCGAGGTCCGGACGGTCGAGCGACAGATGATGCTGCAGCCCGGAGCGCGGAGCGAGGTGGGGCTGCCGCTGCAGATCGACGCCCGGGGAGAGTGGCAGGTGGCGGCCTCTCTGCTCGCGCCGGATGGCCAGCGCCCGGTCTACGTGGCGCCGACGCAGACGTTCGCGGTGCCGCCCCTGCTGACCGCCCGCGTGGTGAAGCCCTGGTATCGCGGGCGCATCTTCAGCAGCATGGACCTTGACGCGATTGAGGTCGAGGCGCGGGTGGCGGTGCGCGAGCCGCAGGCGCAGGGCCTCAGGGCAATCGCGCGGCTCACGGGCGGGGGGCAGACGCTGCAGATGGCCGCGGCGGAGGCCACCCGGCGGCCAACGGTCGTTCGCCTGCCGGCGGCGGAGCTGGCGGAGGGACGCTACTCCGTGGATGTGCAGCTCTGCGCCGCCGACAACGAGGTGCTGGCCTCGGTGAGCGACCTGCCCGTCGAGAAAATGCCTGCGGCGGAGACCGAGATCTGGTTCGACCGGCACAACAATATGCTCATCAACGGCGAGCCGCACTTCCCGACCGGCTTCTACTCCATGGACTACCCGCACCTCGCCGACGAGATCGCGGCGGCCGGATACACCTGGTACCACACCTACGCCTCGCAGCGTCCCGGACGGCTGGCGCCCGACAGCGACTGGGACTGGCAACGCTACCTCGATGCGGGCGCGGAGAACGGAATGCGCGCCTTCCTCGGCTTCGGCTACCGCGGTGATGGCGAGGATGGCTTCTTCGGCCGTCTGATGTCCGGCGACGCTCCCGAGGCCGAGCGTCTGATGACCGAGTTCATCGACCGCTGGAAGGCCCACCCCGGCCTGGGCGCGTGGTATCTCTACGATGAGCCGGTCATCAGCGGGCGTACGCCCGAAGAGCTGCGCTACCTCTACGAGATGGCGGACAGCCGCGACCCGTATCATCCGAAGGTGCTCTGCCAGGTGGGCTGGTCGGACCCGCGCTTCGTGCCATGTCTAGATGTGCTGATGCCCGACCCCTACCCAATCAAGGCCGACATGGCCCAGCCGCTGACCTTCGTGTCGCGGGCGGTGCGCTCGGCGCGGCGGACGGTGAATGACGAGAAGCCCGTGTGGGCGGTGCTGCAGTGGTACGGCTATGAGGGTGGGCGTTTCCCGACCGCCGAGGAGATGCGCTGCATGGCCTTCCTGGCCGTGGCCGCCGAGGCCAAGGGCGTGATCTGGTACTCCTTCTACCACGGCTACCGGCGCGACCGGGAGCAGTGGCCCGACGTGCAGGAGATCGGCCGGGAGCTGCGCGCCTGCGAGGACGTGGTGGTGGCGCCGAAGGCCGAGGTGCAGGCCAGGGTCCCGGAGGACTCGCCCGTCGAGGCGCTCCTCAAGCGCGCCGCGGACGGCCGCCTGCATCTGGTGGCGGTCAACCCCGAGGACCGGCCGCTGGAGGGCGTGCGCCTCGTGCTCGGCGAGCCGGTGGGCTCAGCGACCGATCGCCTGAGCGGCAAGACGATACACGCCGACGGAGACGCGCTCACGCTCGACTTCGCGGCCCATCAGCCCATGGTCCTGGACATCGAGCCGCAGGGCTGACGGCTACTCCGCCTGCCAGCGCCGGATGACCTGCACCGCCGCGTCGTGGCGCTCGTTGCCGGCGCTCCAGGGCAGGCAATACAGCCTCATGCCATCGGTCAGCGGGCGGGCGATGCGCATGGCCGACGCGACGTAGTCCCCTGTTGGCGCCTCACGGTGCCACGAGGTCGAGGTGCAGTAGACATTGATGTAGAGCCCACGGTTCGGGCCCACGCAGGCGCGGGCGTCGGCGGCCTCCTCCGCCAGATCCTCCGTCTGCTCCAGGGGGCGGTAGGGCCACATAATGCCATCGGTGTGCCGGCCCCAGCGCAGCATCCAGTCCGGGGTGCGGCGGATGAACTCCGTGTAGATCACGGGAACGAAGGCCAGCTCGGGGTTGATGGCCCGCTGCCTCGCCACCATCTCCGCCACGTACTGCTCCGTCAGCACGCCGCCGGTGTCGCCGTCGAAGTCGTCGATGACCCATGCCACCAGGCTGGGATGCGCCAGCGACAGGCGCGCCAGCTCCTCGGCCCAGGCGTGATAGTCGGTGTAATGCGGCGGGTAGCCGCCACCGTGTGCGGTGGCCATCGAGCGTGGCGAGGAGAGCGTGGCCCAGACGTCGATGCCCTCCTCATCTGCCACGTCCAGGAACGCCACGAAGTCCTCGTAGCGACGCGAGAGCGTCCAGTCGAAGGTGTCCAGTCCGGCCTCGTGGCACAGCCGCACCAGCTCGTCGATGTCCACCGTCTGCTCCTCGTCATCGTTGCGCGGCATGACGGCGTAGTTGCCCACGAAGCCCCGGAGGCGCTCGTTGACCCGCTGTGCGCGCGCCCAGGCCTCCGGCTGCTCCTCCCGCCAGGCCAGTTCAGCGGCGTACGCTTCGCCGCACAGGCGCACCGTGAGCACCTGCTCCGTCCAGCTCTCGCCGTCCAGCGACGAGCGCACGCGCAGGGAGTAGATCCCGTCGTCAAGGCCGGCGGTGGGCAGCTCCAGCGAGCGCCGCCGGACCTCACCGGCCGGCCAGCGCACCTCGCGAGCGCTCAGGACCGGGCCGGCGCCGCGCGAGAGCGCGAGCTGTATCCGGACCTCCTGTGCCCCTCCGACGTCCAGCGGCGCGTAGCCCACATGCACCCGGACGGGCATGGGCTGGAGGAAGAACGTGCGCACCGGCAGCGCCGCCGTCAGCCGGTAATGGTCGTTGACGACCTCCTCGGGCAGAAAGCGCAGCATGAGGCGATCCACCCACGGTCGCATCTGCGGCTCCTGGTTGCGCAGAGCCATCCAGTTCAGCAGCATCGCCGAGCCCTCGCCGACGTCGCGCGCGACGACCGCCGGCACCGTGTGCGTGGCCTTCTCGTCCCATGTCTGCCCGGCCAGCCGGGCCTCGCCCGTGCCCTGGAAGACCACCGCATCGGGGTCAATGCTCTCGGCGGTGAAGGCGTTGCCGACGAAGGCGGGTGCGACTTCCGGCGGCGAGGTGTCCGCCAGTGGACGATCCGGCCGCAGGCACTCGATCTCGAAGCCGCGACCGTAGTAGCAGGACGCCGCCGCATCCCCGTGGGCGCCGAACAGGCGTAGCAGCTCTTCGGACTCGCACTTGACCGGCCCATCCTCCCACAGGAGGCGTCCGCCCCCATCCACGTAGGCCACCAGCGCGTCCCCGATCTCCTCGGAGACCACGTAGGTGTGCGCGGTGGCGATGGCCGCAATGCCCTCCAGCCGGTGCGGGTGCAGCACGTCCGCATCCCGGATGATCCGGTAGCGCACCTGCAGCTCGCCGAGCCGCTGCATGAGCTGCGCCTGGTCGGAGTTGGGGTACTGCGCGCGGTTGTACTCGCTGTCCAGCACGCCCACGACCTGGGCGTGGGCGGCGGCGCTGATTGCCAGCGTCAACGTAAGTGCCTCGAGCGCGCTCCGGGACATCGTGTCATCTCTCCCTCCGGTCGGCGGGTTCCGTTTCGCCGTGGCGCGGAGGCATCCTCTCCGTGCATCGTGGCGAGCAGCGATCCGCGCGTCGTCGTTGGGAGGGGGCCGTCCTGAGGCTCCAGCGTGGTCTGCTGGAGCCGAAGCCGGCCCCGCCGTTGCTGCAGGCCGCGGGCCGACTTCGCGCGACTGCTGCGCAGTCGCCCTCAGGCGGCCCCTCCACGGCGAACGGACCTTGCGCAAGGTGGAGGTCGCGACACGTATCGCGGGGAAGCGCCCGGCGCGTTGGAGCGCATTCGACCTTGCGGTGAGGAGTGCATCTGTCATGGCGCAGGTCCCATCGTATCTCGCCGACTACGCCGACATCTACGAGGAGGATCCGCGCGCCGTGGCGCTGCAGTGGTTCCGGGAGGCCAAGTACGGGCTCTTCATGCACTACGGGCTCTACTCGCTGGTCGGCCGGCACGAGTGGCTGCAGTTCCGCGAGAAGATCTACGTGGAGGACTACGCGCGGCTGATGGACGACTTCACGGCGGAGGGCTTCGATGCGGAGTTCATCGCCGACTTCGCGCTCGAGTGCGAGATGCGCTACATCACCATTACCACGCGCCACCACGATAGCTTCTGTCTGTTCGATACCGAGGAGACCGACTTCAACGCCGTGAAGGCCCCCTGCGGTCGGGACCTGATCGAGGAGCTTGCCGATGCCTGCGCCGACCGGGGCCTGGGACTGTGCCTCTACTACTCGCACGGGCGGGACTGGCGCCACCCGCACGCCCCCAACAACGACCGCTGGGGCGGCAATGCCCGGCCGCAGTACGATCCCCCTGAGCCCACCTACGCCTACGGCGACGACCATGACCTGCAGATCTACGTCGAGTTCATGCACAACCAGATCGACGAGCTGCTGACGCAGTACGGGCCGGTGGCGGCCATCTGGCTGGACGGCATCGCGGTGCCGCTCAACGGGCCGGCCGAGGAGCTGCGCAGCCAGGAGCTCTACGACTTCATCCACGCCAGCCAGCCGCAGGTGCTCATCAGCTACAAGCAGGGACTGCTGGGCACCGAGGACTTCTTCGCGCCCGAGCATGAGGCTGTGGAGACAGGCGGCAAGCCCGGCGAGATCTGCACCACCATGACGCCGGGCTCGTGGGGATACATGCGCGAGAAGGCCGGCCAGCATCTGAGTGAGGAGCAGGTGTGGGAGAGGCTGGAGGCCGCGGGTGCGGCGGGCTACAACCTGCTGCTCAACACCGGGCCGCTCGGCGACGGCTCCCTCGACCCCGAGGATATCCCCACCCTCAGGCGCGTCGGGGAGCGCATCCGGAGCGAGGGCTTCCCGCAGGAGCCGGCCGAAGGCGCCACGAAGTCTTAAAGTTTCCTCGCGGCCAGGAGGAATCGCCGGGACGGTGGCG
>JBNGDZ010000312.1:0-6194 GCA_049975765.1 Armatimonadota bacterium | reverse complement strand
TATATGAACTGCTCGAACTACTATCAGCTTGAGGCGCTGGCGGAGGCGGACAGGCGCCCGCCTGAGGGCAAGGAGAACGGCATCGCGCGGGCGGAGATGCTTGACGCACGCTTCGGTGGAGGTGCCGGAGGGCGCGACCTGTCGGCGATGAAGGACGTGCTGCGCCATCATGGCAGCCCCAGCATCTGCCGGCACGGCGGAGATGACCAGTCGTGGACGGAGTACTCCATGATCGCCCTCTGCGCCGAGCGGAGGGCGCTTTTTCTGCACGGACGGCCCTGCGAGGTGGAGGAGTACGGAGAGGTCCAGCTCTGGTGAGGAGGAGACCGTGGCTCACGATCACGATGCTGTGGTGGAGGACGCACAGACGGAGGCGATCTTCCAGGGCAGGTGGTACGCCTACCCGCCGCTGCGCAACGCCCTGATCGCCGGCCTCATTGCGGGAACCGCCTTCGCGCTGGCCAGGGCGGGGATCGTCGAGCGCGACATCGAGATCCGCATCTACGCGATATCGATGATCATCGGCGGCTACCTGTGGGTCATCGAGGGCCTCGGTGCGCTGCTTGCTGAGGGGCTTGTGGAGATTGAGGTCCTGATGATGGCAGCCACCGGCGGATCCATCGCGCTGGGCATGTGGGAAGAGGCCGCGACCCTGGTCTTCCTCTACGGAGCCGCAGAGGGTCTGGAGCACTACACCTACGTGCGCACGCGGCGCTCGATCCGCAAGCTGCTCGACCTTGCGCCCCCCACCGCTCGGGTGGTGCGGCAGGGACAGGAGTGGGTCATCGACGCCGAGGAGCTGGAGGAGGGCGACCTGTTCAGCGTGCGCCCCGGCGAGACCATCGCCACCGACGGCGTCATCGTGGACGGCCGCGCCACCATCAATGAGGCGGCTGTCACCGGTGAGGCCATGCCGGCCGAGAAGGGGCCCGGGGACGAGGTCTTCGCCGGCACCCTCAACCGCGACGGCGCCCTCACCGTCCGGGCCACAAGGGCCTTCGAGGACAACACGCTCTCGCGGATGATCCACTTGGTTGAGGAGGCTCAGGAGCGCAAGGGCCGCCGGCAGGTGTTCATCGACCGCTTCGGCCGGTGGTACACGCCCGCTGTGCTGCTGGTGGCGGTGCTGCTGATGGCCGTCCCGGCGGCGCTGGGCCGCGAGCTCGGCACGTGGGCCACCAGGGGCGTGGTGCTGCTGGTGGCCGCGGCGCCCTGCGCGCTGATCATGTCCACCCCGGTGGCCATCGCCGCCGGGATCGGCCGCGCCGGCAGGACCGGGGTTCTGATCAAGGGCGGGGCGCACCTGGAGGACCTTGGCCGCATCCGCCTGGTGGCCTTCGACAAGACGGGCACGCTCACCGAGGGCGAGCTGGTGGTGACAGACGTGGTTCCGCTCGACGGCGACGCCGAGCGCGTCCTGCAACTCGCCGCCTCCCTGGAGCAGCACTCCGAGCACCCGCTGGGCGAGGCCATCGTCCGTCACGCCGACGAGCGGGGGCTGGATCTGCTGGACGTGGAGGGCTTCCGGTCGATCACCGGGGCGGGCGTCAGCGCGCGGCTTGATGACCGGCTGGCCTACGTCGGCAGCCCCAAGTTGTGCGCGGAGTTGGGCGTTGCGGAGGTCGCGTCCGATGAGGCCACGCGACTGCAGGCCGAGGGCAAGACGGTGGTGTGCGTGACCACCGAGGATGGCCCGGTCGGCCTCATCGCACTGGGCGACAGGCTCCGGCAGGAAGCGGTGCACGCCATCGGGGACCTGCGGGCCATGGGCATCGAGGTGGTTATGCTCACCGGCGATAACCAGGCCACCGCCGAGGCCATAGGCCGGGAGGCCGGAATCCAGGACGTGCGGGCGGACCTTACCCCCGAGCAGAAGACCGCCGCGGTGGTGGAGCTGACACAGAAGCACGCTGCAGTGGCCGTGGTCGGCGACGGCATCAACGACGCCCCGGCGCTGGCCCAGGCCACGGTGGGGATCGCCATGGGCGTTGGCGGGACCGACGCCGCCATCGAGGCCGCCGACACCGCCCTGCTGGGCGACGACCTCACACTGGTGCCCTTCGCGATCCGGGTGGGCCGCCGGGCCGCAGCCATCGGCACGCAGAACATCGTCTTCGCGCTGGCGGTGTTGGCGGTGCTGATCCCCGGTGCAGTGCTGGGCCTCGTCAGCGTGGCGTGGGCGGTGCTCATCCACGAGGCGTCGGAGCTGCTGGCGGTCGCCAACGGTCTGCGGGTCGGCTCCCGCCGGACTCTGATCTGCCCTCAGGGTGAGGCCGGCGAGGGCGTGTGCGTCGTCCGGTAATGGCGCGCAGTATATTCTTTGGCCAGAAACCTCTACTCGCGCCGTGTAGCCTAGGAAGCAATACCTGTACAAACCTCTACAGCGGGCGGGATCAGCGCAACATATGTCCCGACTGTGGCTGAAGCTGGTTCGTGACCTGAACGCCTACCGCGTGCAGGCGATCGGCATCGCCGTGGTGGTGATGCTGGGAATCTCCATGTACCACAGCTTCTACCTCTCCTATCGGTCGATGGCGGCCTCCTACCAGTGGGGCTACGACCGCCTCAGGCTGGCCGACTTTACCATCGAGATGAACCACGCGCCTGAGGACACGGTTGCGCGGCTGGCCGCCATTCCGGGCGTGACGACGATCGCGGGGCGCATCAAGCGCGACATCCGCGTGGAGCAGGCGCCCGGGCGGCGCAGGGTGGTAACCGGTCGCATCCTGTCGGTGCCGGATGAGGGTCGCTCGCAGGTCAACAGGCTGGTGGTGCTGGAGGGCGAGCACCTTGGTCCGCCGGACAGGCGCGAGGTCTTGCTCGAGCGCGGCTTCGCCGAGGCGCACGAGTACCGCCCCGGGGATACCATCTACCCGGTCGTCCAGGACGTGCGGCGGGCCTTCAGGGTCGCCGGCATCGTCTCCTCCGTGGAGTACCTCTACGTGGTTCGCTCCAAGGAGAGCCTCTTTCCCACGCCCGAGAGCTTCGGCGTGATGTGGATGCGGCGCCGGCAGGCCGAGCGGCTCCTGGGTATGGAGGGCCTGGTGAACGAGGTGGCGGTGCTGACCGCTCCCCGCACGCGCGACCGCGTCATGGCGGCCATGTACGCGGACCTGCGGCGCTTCGGCGCACAGCAGCCGGTGCCGCAGGAGGAGCAGCCCAGCCGTCAGGTGCTCGACCAGGACCTGGCCGGCCTTGGGCAGTTCGCGGTGATCTTCCCGAGTCTATTCATCTGCGCGGCGGCGCTGACCGTCTACAGCATCCTGGCCCGTACCGTCGAGCGGGAGCGGCGGCAGGTGGGCTTCCTGCGCGCTTCGGGCCTTCCGGCGTGGCGCGTGGCGCTGCAGTACCTGGCCTTTGCCGGACTCATGGGCGTGGTGGGTGTCATTCCGGGGGTCATCCTCGGCCAGTGGTTCGCCATCGGCATTACGCAGACCTACCTCAATGAGCTGGGCATCCCCTATCTCAAGCTGGCCTCAGGTGTGAAGGTGGGGCTGATCGGTGTGCTGGTGACCGCGGCGACCAGCCTCATCGCCGGCTGGCGTCCGGCGCTGCAGGCCGCCCGGATGCGGCCGGCGGAGGCCATGCGCCCCGGAACGATGGGTGCGGCCCAGCGGAAGCCGCCGCTGCTGCTGGCCCGCCTGCAGCGCGGTGCGTCCTTCACCACGCGCACCGCTCTCAGCAGCCTCTTCCGGCAGACGCATCGCACCATGTACACTATCTTCGGCGTCGGCGCCGGGATCGTGCTGATGATCACCACCATGTCGATGCTCGACGCCACGGAGCACTCGATCGCCTACTACTTCGACAGTGTGCGCAACTACGACGTCGACGTGGCCTTCGAGGGCCCCGTGAGCGAGACAGTGGTCTCGCAGGTGTGCACGTGGCCGGGCGTGCAGTGGGCCGAGGGAACGGTCGGTCTGCCGGTCACACTCACACACGCGGAGACGACCGACGACTTCACGATCACCGGCGTGCCACGCGGCAGCCGCTTGCAGCGCTTCCGTGACGATGAGGACAATCCCGTGCCCGTGACCGGTTTCGGCCTCTTCCCATCAGGCGGGCCAGGCCGGAAGCTGGGCATCGAGCGGGGCGACGTCCTGAAGCTGGAGTACGCCTACAACTCCCGCGACGTGCAGCTCACGCGCCCGATCCGCGTCTCGCAGACGGTGCACCAGCCCATAGGCGCGGGTGTCTACATGTCGGCCGACGCGCTGCGCCAGCGCTTCGGCTCCCGCCTGGGCTTCCCCCCCGGCACCATCGGCGGCATGGTCATCAAGGCCCGGCCGGGCTATCAGCGGGCGGTTGCCGAACGCGCCTACGACCTCCCCAGCGCCACGATGGTGGAGACCACCTACGACATACGCAAGGAGATCGACGAGTCCATGGCTCTCACCTACGCCTTCATCGGCGTGCTCATGGCCTTCGCCGGCGGGCTCACTGCGGCGATCGTCTACAACACCATCAACAGCAACATCCACGAGCGGCGCTCTGAGATCGCCTCTCTGCGGGCCCTGGGCGTGCGCATGCGCGAGGTGGTCCAGATGATCACGATCGAGAACCTGGCCTCGACGACACTGGGGATCCTCGCCGGCCTTCCCGTGGGCGTCGCGGGGGCTCGGGGCCTGATGGAGCTGTGGGAGAGCGAGATGATAGACATCTCCTTCTACATCGCCCCGCGCACCTTCGCCATCTCCATCGTGTTCACGCTCGTGCTGGTTCTGGTCTGCCAGGTCCCGGCGCTGCGCGGCATCGGCGAGATGAACCTGGCGCAGATGACCCGGCTGCACGGGGAGTAGTGACGCCAGCCACAAGCTACAGGCGACGGGCTGCAAGCTGGGGCAAGGACTGGTGCAGCCGGTTATGTCGGGGCCGCGCTGGACGCGTGGCAGGAGAACGGAGGCGCGAAACGCCTGGCGGTCCCGTCGCGGCCTACCGCTCGAAGTGCGGCACCTGCATGGGCGCTCCCCCGAGGGCGATGGACTCGGCGGCCATGATGGTCGGCGCGGCTGAGTTCGCGCCCTCGAAGGCGTCCACCACCGGCTCGGTGTCATCGATGATGCAGCGCAGGAAGTGCTCGATCTCCGGCTCGAAGGGATGCCCGGAGTACTCCACGGTCAGGTCCTCCACGGTCGGCTCGTGCTCGTCGCCGGTGATGAGCCGTCCGCCGCGGATGGTGCCCTTCGTCCCGTAGACCTCCAGGTTCATCCACTCCGGCCGCGGGCCGACCACCCCATACGCCGCGCCCACCTTCGCCACCGCACCGGAGGCGAGCCGGAAGATCGCGCACATGCAATCGTTGTGCCTCATCTCCGGGAATGCGATGGAGTTGCCGTAGCCGCAGACCTCCACGGCGTGCGAGTGTGCGTACCATCGCAGCAGATCGAACTGGTGCGCGCCGCCGCCGACGATGGGCTTCTCGTGCTCCAGCCACCAGTTGATGCCGCCGATGTAGGGGTTGGCGCGCTCCGGCCCCGCCTGGCTCACAAGGCGGTGGAAGTAGTCGGCCTCCAGGTAGAAGATCTCACCAAGCTCCCCGTTCGCGCAGCGCCGATGCACCTCGGCGTAGACGGGATTGAAGCGCAGGATGTGCCCCACCAGGGTCTTGCCGTCGGAGCCGCGCGCGGCGTCGGTCATGCGCTCCAGGTCCTCGATGGTGTTGCCCATCGGCTTCTCGACCAGCACGTGGCAGCCCGCCTCCAGACCCATGATGAACGGATCGGCGTGCAGGTGGTCGGGCGTGTGCACCGAGAGCGCATCAGGCTGCTCGCGATCCAGCATCTCCCGCAGGTCCGTGTAGTGCCCTGGAGCATCGCCCTCCTCGGCCGCGGCCTCCGCGCGCTCCGGGTTGAGGTCGCAGACCGCCACCAGCTCGCACAGGTCACTCATGGCGTAGCCGCGGACGAAGGCCCGCCCATTGCCGCCCAGCCCGACGACGCCGACTCGCACATCACCCATCGCTGATCCCTCCAGTCGGTTACGTCGGGCCGGCGGTTCGCGGCCCGGCGCCGAGCGGCCTCCGCCGCAGAGAGGATTCATCGAATTCGGGCGCGAAAGTGGCATGTAGCAACGACTTTCACGAGCAGGGGGCGAGAGCATGAAGGCCGCACACGCGCTGATTCCGGCGTTCCTCACTGCCGTGTGCCTCACCGCGCCCAGTCTGGCCCAGGACGAGCCGCCGATGGAGCGTCTGG
>JBNGDZ010000311.1:0-6201 GCA_049975765.1 Armatimonadota bacterium | reverse complement strand
CGTGTACAACTTCCGGGTCATCGACGTGCCCGTCGGCGAGGACCTGCTGTGCCGGGTCGTGGGCGCGCTGGGCTCGCCGCTGGACGGCGGACGGCCCATCCGCTCCTGGGTCCGCCGCCCCATCGAGCGCCCCGCGCCATCGATGATGGACCGGGCTCCGGTCACCCGGCCGCTGCAGACGGGCCTGAAGGCCGTGGACGCCCTTATCCCGGTCGGCCGCGGTCAGCGGGAGCTGATCGTCGGCGACAGACAGACGGGCAAGACCGCGGTGGCACTGGACACCATCATCAACCAGCGAGACAGCGGCGTCGTCTGCGTCTACTGCGCCGTCGGACGGCGCAGCGATGACACCGCCCGGATCGTCGCCGACCTCCGCGAGCACGGGGCCCTGGACTACACCATCGTGGTGGTGGCCTCCGGCGAGGACCCTCCGGGGCTGCAGTACGTGGCCCCCTACGCGGCCACCACCATGGCCGAGTACTTCATGGAGCGCGGCGACGTGCTGGTGGTCTACGACGACCTCACCCAGCACGCCAAGGCCTACCGCGAGATGTCCCTGCTGCTGCGGCGCCCTCCCGGCCGGGAGGCCTACCCGGGCGACATCTTCTACATCCACTCCCGCCTGCTGGAGCGCGCCACCCACCTGCGCCCCGACCTCGGCGGCGGCTCCATGACCGCCCTGCCCATCGTGGAGACCGAGGCCCAGAACATCTCGGCCTACATCCCCACGAACCTGATCTCCATCACCGACGGGCAGATCTACCTCAGCCCCGAGCTGTTCCAGAAGGGCATCCTGCCGGCCATCGACGTCGGTGAGTCCGTCTCCCGGGTGGGCGGCAAGACCCAGCTTCCCGCCTACCGGGCGGTCGCCGGCGACCTGCGGCTGCAGTACACGCAGTTCGAGGAGCTGGAGGCATTCGCGCGCTTCGGCACCAGGCTGGACGAGGAGACCCAGCAGAAACTGGAGCGTGGCCGGCGGGTCCGCGAGGTCCTCCAGCAGCCGCAGTATGAGCCGATACCGGTGCACGAGCAGATCGCCGTGCTGCTCGCCGCCAGCCGTGGGGTCCTCGACGATGTGGCCCCCGAAGAGGTGGACCGGGCGGGCAGGCAGGTACGGGAGGCGGTCACCCACAAGCTCCCCGAGATCTGCCAGCGAATCGTCGATGGCGAGGAGCTGTCCGAGGACGCATTGGAGGAGATGGAGGCGGTGGCGCGGCAGGCCGTCTACCTGGAGGCGGCAGGGACGGAGGATGGGCATGGAGACGGTTGAGAGCCTCCGCGACCGCCTCGATACCGCCGAGAGTCTCCAGTCGGTGGTGACCACCATGAAGGCCCTCGCCGCGGTCAACATCCAGCAGCTTGAAGGCGTCATCCGCTCTCTGGACGGTTACCACCGCGCCGTGGAGCTGGGGCTGCAGGTGTTGCTCTCGAACCGGCCGGAGGGAGTGCGGGTCCTCGAGCCGGTCCTCTCCGCCTCCCTGGGGATAGTCGTTTTCGGCTCCGACCAGGGCATGTGCGGGCAGTTCAACGAGGACATCGTCTCCCGTGCCGTTGAGGAGCTCCAGGAGATGGAGATGCAACCCCGGGAGCGAGCCATCCTCGCCATCGGGCTTCGCGCACTCGGCCACCTCGAGGACGCCGGCCTCGCCGTCGATGACTACCTCGGCACACCGGCCTCTCCGGGCAACATCGCGTCCGTCGTTGACCAGATCGCACTGCACGTGGAGCGGTGGCGCAGCGAGAGAGGCTTCGACCGCGTTCTGCTCTACTACAACGAGCGCGTCTCGTCCGGCCACTACAGGCCCATCACCCACCGGCTGCTGCCGATCGACCGCCAGTGGCTGGAGGGCATCGAGCGCCGGCGGTGGCCGTCGCGAATGCTTCCCACCTTCTCCATGCCCTGGCACCCGCTGTTCTCGCACCTGATGCAGCAGCACCTGCTGGTCACCCTGTACCGGGCGGTGGTTCAGTCGATGATTAGCGAGCACACCGCCCGTATGGCCTCCATGCAGGCCGCCGAGAGCAACATCGAGGAGCGTCTGGAGGAGCTGCGCACGCGCTTCCGACAGACCCGTCAGAGCTCCATCACCGCCGAGCTGCTCGACATCATCGCCGGCTTTGAGGCCCTCCGCACCTCCCGCGATCTGTAGAGCCCCAGGTCTTCCTCACAGAAATGCTTAATTTGAAGATAAGTAGAAAGAATGATTCTCCGGAGTGTTCACGAAACCACTCCATCGGGAGGGCGGAAGAAGCGCGCGAATCGATATGCATCAGCAATCCGGGGAGCGCTTCCCTGCAGGAGGCGATCGATGCGGGACCTGCCCGAGAATGAGGCCGACCTCGTCCGCCGGGCGGCCGAGCGCGATGACGACGCGTTCTGCGCGTTGCGCGACCGCTACGCGCGGCATCTGCGTATGCTCATCGCTCGCTACGCGCCCAATCCCGAGGATCGTCGCGACCTCTTTTCGGAGATCATTGCCCGCCTCCTGCGCGATGACAGGCGGGCCCTGCGCGCCTGGGAGCCGCGAGCGCCCTTCGCAGCCTACCTCACCACCATCGCCGTGCGTCACTGCATCGCGTGGCTGGGTCGCCGCCGCGGCCTCCAGGAGCGCATTGCCGACCTCCAGCCCGCCGACGAGGGGGGCAATCCGCTTGAGGATGCCATCCCCGCCGGACCGGAGTCGGAACCTGACGCGAAGGTTGAGCGTTTGGAAACCAGAAGAATCCTCCACCACGCGGCGATGCAGCTTTCCGACAGCGATCGCCTGGTGCTGGCGATGCGCTTCGCGGACGGACTGAGCGGACCGGCCATCGCCAGGGTACTGGGCATCACTCACGGGGCGGCTCGCCAGCGCATCTACAAGGCACTCCGCCGGCTCGCCGATATCTGCGAAGAACTGGAGGGCGAGCTACTCCCATAGCGGGTAACACACAGCCGTGGCTGGATGTTAACCTTACTGTGACCACCCATGCGTGAATGCCGAAGGCTCTCGACGCTTGTCGCCAGCCTGGAGCGCGAGCTCTCTCTTGACGAGCAGGAGCAGCTGCGCAGTCATGTGCAGCAGTGTGCGGACTGCCGGGAGGAGCTGCGGCGGGTGGGCTGGGCTGCCCGTCAGATCGTCCGTGTGCCGTTCGAGGGTCAGGGCGGGGAACACCTGTCGGATCTTCAGTTGGCCAGCTTCGCCGCCCACGCGCTCGACGCCCCCGATGCCGACGCGATTGTCCACCACCTCTCCGGCTGTTCGCGCTGTCGCCACGAGCTTGCCAGCGTCTGCGCGCTCCTGGATCAGCACGAGGAGGTGCTGCAGGGCAACGGGCAGAGCCATCGTCGGTGCGGCACGTTCTCCGAACAGGTGCGGCGCGTCATCTCCGGCCCCCGACGCTTTTCCAGAGCGCTGGTCAGCTTCGCTATGTGGGTGCTCGAGTTCGCGTGCTTTGGGCTGGCCGTCTTCCAGGTCCTCGCCGCATACGTCGTGGACGTCAGCGAGATCGGCACCCCCGGCGTCCTGGCGGCCCTCGGTCTCGTCCCCCGGAACGAGCCACTGATATGGGGGGCCTTGACCGTCCTCATCATGCTGGGCATACTCTTCCGCTGGCTTGGAGCCCAGTTCTACCGCTCAGCGGTGGAGCCGTAAGAGGCGCCTCGCGGCAGGAACCTGCATCCTCCGGCTCGAACCCACTCCCGTCTGACGGGCCACTGGCGACGAGGAGGAAGAGCGATGGACCGATTCGAGCACGTCATCCTCGGGGGCGGGATGGTCGCGGGCTTCTGCATCCGGGAGATGGTGGAGCAGGGCGTCGAGCCGGGCACCGTGTGCATGGTCTCCATGGACGAGGACCTGCCCTACGAGCGGCCGCCGCTGTCGAAGGACTTCATGCGCGGCGAGCAGGAGGAGGCCGCGGTCTTCATCAACGAGCCCGGCCTCTACGAGGACCATGGCATCGAGGTGCACCTCAACACCCGGGTGCGCTCGGTTGACTTCGACGCCCGCGAGGTCTCCAGCAAGTCGCTCACCGTGGGCTTCGAGAACCTGCTTATCGCCACGGGCGCGTGGCCCAGGGAGCTGGACCTCCCCGGCGCCGACCTCCAGGGCATTCACCTGCTTCGCACCCTGGCGCACTCCAAGGCCATCCAGCAGGATGCCGCCGACGCCGGGCGCGCTGTGATCGTCGGCGGAGGCTTTATCGGCATGGAGGTGGCCGCCTCCCTGACCGTGCGCGGAGTGGACTGCACGCTCGTGTACCCCGAGAGCCACCTGATGGCCGGCCGCTTCACCGACCGGATGGCCGACTACTTCCAGCAGTACTACACGCAACGCGGCGTGCGCCTGCTCCCCAGGTCGCAGGTGCGGGGCTTCGAGGGCGAGGAGCGGGTCACCGCCGTCACGCTGGGCTCGGGCCAGAGCCTGCCCGCCGACATGGTCGTGCTCGGGGTCGGCGTCAGTCCCGAGACCGGCCTCTTCGAGGACTCGCCCCTTCAGGTCGATGACGGCATCGTCGTGAACGAGTACCTGGAGACCGATCTCGATGGCGTGTGGGTGGCCGGCGACGTGGCCCGGTACATGGACATCATCTTCGAGCGCATGCGCCGGTTCGAGCACGAGGACAACGCCCGCTTCCAAGGGCCCCACGCCGCCCGGGCCATGCTCGGCGACCGCCAGCGGTTCGAGCACGTCCCCCAGTTCTATTCCGACATCTTCGACCTGTCCTGGAACTACTGGGGTGACCGCACGCTCGCCGACCGCGTGGTCTACCGGGGCGAGGTCGAGAGCGGCACCTTCGTCGCCTGGTGGGTGGACGAGGACGGTCGCGTCATGGCCGCCTTCACCCTTGGCATCCCCTGGCAGCAGGGCGAGGTGCTCGCGGACATCATTCGGCAGCGTGCGCAGATCCCAGAGGAGGTCCTCACCGACGAGTCCCGCGAGCTCGTGGACCTCGTCGAGTAGGGCCCGGCCCCCCTGCAACCGACACGGCTGGCGGCGCCGGCCTACGCGCGTGTCCATGCAGCGTCTGTGCCGTCACTCCAGCACGCCGGCCCGCTCGGCGCACAGCAGCATGGTGGGCGCCCAAGCCGCCTGGCCCTCCACGTCCTTGCTCTGGAACGCCGTCAGCGCAAGGTCGTAGACCCGCCGGTCCCACTGCGCCAGCTCCGTCCAGCTTCGCAGCAGTGCCGAGTGCGTGAAGTTCTCGTCCTCGGCGACGCGGTGGGCCATCTGCGGCGCCTCCTCATCGCCGTTCCACATCACCGCCAGCCAGGTGTTGACGAAACGCTGCATGTCCGCGTCGGTGAACACCACGCCCCGCCGCGCCGCCTCCACCGCCAGGCTCACGTCGATGTGCCCATGAGAGGTGTCCTCCCAGCCCGAGTTGCCCGGCTCACCGTACTCCGTCCAGTCCCAGTAGTGCCACCGCCAGGCGTCATTCCCCTCATCCAGCTCCAGGTAGCTGCGGAAGTACCGGCACATCTGCTCGGCGCGCTGAGCCACCAGCGGGTGCGCGCCCTCCACCTCCGCCAGCACCAGCCACGCCCGAGCCAGCGCCCCGTATTGGTTGTGGGGCATGATTCGGTTCGGAAAGCGGTCGGTGATCTTGGGCTCGAAGCGATAGCCCCCGCCCAGCTCCCCCATATCCAGCCAGTCGCGCTCGTTCTTCTCGAACACGTGCGTGTTGATGAACCGCAGGAAGGTCTCGGCGTCCTCCCCGAACTCGTCCTGCAGCCCTGGGGTGGTCTTCACGGCCTCGATGAACAGCGCCACCGGGTAGATGAACATGCCCTGGTGCACGGTGAACTCCAGCGGCTGCGGCTCCTGGGTCCGTATCATGAAGCGGTCTCCCTGGTGCGTTGCGCCGGAGATCGTGACCGAGAAAGGCTCGATGAGCGTGATCGCCGCCCCATCCTCGTAGGGGACGTCCTGGGCCACCCTCTCGCGGGTCGTCCAGTCAACGATCTGGAAGGTCTCCGGGCCCTCCCGGAACTCGATGAGGTAGGTGTGGCCGGTGGCCTTCGCGGCCTCCTTCCCGTTCATCTCCTGCTGGTAGGCCGGCTCGATCTGCGCGTCGGAGACGTTGTGCAGCCGCTCCGCCCACGCGACCGCCGTGGAGTAGGTGGTGGTCTGCCAGCTCAGATAGCCGTCGCCGTCCGGGTCGTCCGCGTTGCCCATGATGCGGCGGAAGTGGTCGCGGACCTTCCCGAGCCAGTAG
>JBNGDZ010000310.1:0-6241 GCA_049975765.1 Armatimonadota bacterium | reverse complement strand
GATCACGCCTGTGCCCGGCGGGGTCGGGCCCATGACCGTCAGCATGCTGCTGCGCAACACCGTGGAGGCGGCGAAGCGGCAGCGGCGGGCGTAGCCTTCCTCCACACGCCAGGCGCGACGCCGCAACGGCATCAGATGGTCACATTCTCCTCGGCCTCGGCGAGCATCTCATCCACGTTGACCGGCCGGCCGGTTCTGTCGCACTCAATGGCTGCGAAGACCATCCCGACCGACTTGATGTTATCCTCGATGGCCGTCTGCGGGGGGATGCCGGTGGCCAGGTACTCCAGGAACTCGGTCAGGATGGCCTCCCCCGCCTCAGGAGCATCCGCCGGCTGCTCCACGACCTCCTCGGCGCCGTCCACGCGGAGGACCTTGACGATGTTGTCCGCGTCCACAACCACCGCCCCCTCCTCACACTCGGCGCGGTAGTACTCCCTGTGCCAGGCGTTCTCGTAGCCCTCCGTGGTACAGCTTCCCTCGTAGAGGGCGAAGGCATCGTCGGTGAGCTTCATGACGTAGAGACCGTTAGAGTCGCCCTGGAAGTCGGCCCAGGCCGGGATCCAGCCGTAGCCGAAGATCTCCTCGCAGTCGCGCCCGGAGACGTTGCGGATCATGTCGAAGTGGTGGACCGAGCCCTCGATCAGCAGCGCGTAGTCCATCTCGTGTCGGAAGCGCTTGCCCCAGCTCTTCGGCGGGTTGTAGTCGGCCGCGAAGCGGGAGACAACGTAGCTGAGCCGCCCCACACCGCCCCCGCGCACCGCGTCGCGGAAGGCCAGCATGTATGGCGAGTAGCGGTAGTTCTGCACGACGACGGTGGGCACGTCGGCGGCCTCCACCATCTTCTTGATGCGCACGCTGGCCTCCAGCGTGTCCGCAATGGGCTTCTCGGTGAGGATCGCCAGGCTATTCTCGCAGGCCGCGCGCACATGCTCCTCATGCACCCACGGGGGAGTGGAGATGAGGCAGAAGTCGGCCTCCACTTCCTCAAAGGCGTCGTCGGCCTCTCGGAAGAGCACAGAGTCGTGGAGGTCATGCGTCTCCGCGGCCTCTCTCAACGCCTCCTCGCTGATGTCCACCAGCGCGACGACCTGCACCTCATCGCTCATCCGCGGCAGAACGCTGTTTGCCCAGTAGCCGCCCCTGCCCCCGCAGCCGACTACGATGCAGCGCCTCACGTCGATCACTCCTCGGTCGAGTCCATGTCACAATCGCGGGCGTCACCTGTTAGATTCAACATCTGGGCGTCCGGCAGCAGTCGGCACACCATATTCCGCAGAGGCTGCCGCTATCCCTCGCTCCGATGTGCGCCTGAGCACGAATTGACCGCGCGCACGAATGGGCGTACAATGCTCTGCAGGTAAGCGCGCATGCGACACTGCTACTTGAGAGGACAGTTCCGTGGGAGACGCTGTTGAGCGAGGCGAGAGCCTCGATATCGTTCTGGACATGGACTTGAGCAAGCGAACCAGCGAGCTTGCCGAACGCAACCTGGAGGTGCTGGACGCTCACGGCGTCACGGCCGTGGACGTATTGGGCTCGGTGGGGTCGGGCAAGACCAGCCTCATTAACGAGCTTATCGATCGCCTCAAGGACCGACTGCGGATCGCCGTCATCGCCGGGGACATCACCACCCGCATCGACGCTGAGCGGATCGAGGTGCAGGGCGTTCCGGTCGTGCAGATCCAGACGGGCGGCGCCTGCCACCTGGACGGTGAGCTGGTTCGCCGGGGCCTGGAGAGGCTGGACCTGGACGCCATCGATCTGCTGATTATCGAGAACGTGGGTAATCTCATCTGCCCGGCGGCCTTCCCGGTGGGCACCCACCAGCGCCTGCTGGTGCTGTCGGTCACCGAGGGCCCGCATATGGCGCTCAAGCACCCCATCATGGTGCGCCAGGCGGACGTGGTGGTCATCAACAAGATCGACCTGGCCGAAGCCATGCGGGTGGATGTCGAGCGCCTCTCCGACGACGTGCGGGAGGTCAACCCCCAGGTCGAGGTCGTGACCACGGTGGCCCGCGACAGCGTGGGCATCGAGGACGTCATCACCGCACTGAGGCTCTGAGGGCGCTGCATGCACGACATCAGTGCCGCGCAGGGAATCGCCCGCACGGTGTTGGAGGCTGCTGCGGAGCGCGATGCCGAACGCGTGGAGCGGGTCCGAATCGTCCTGGGCGCCATGCAGATGATCGACCCCGAGCAGCTCCAGTTCTGGCTGGCGCAGATACTGCGGGGGACCATCGGGGAGGGCGCGGAGATCGAGATCGAGCGCCGGCCGCTGATGATCCGCTGCGAAGCCTGCGGCTACGAGGGCGAGGTGGAGGTGCCTGAGGACCCCATCTACCATCTCATGGCCTTCGCGCCGATCTGCCCGGAGTGCGGCAGCGACCAACTGCGGGTCCTGGGGGGCGACGAGTGTATCGTGCAGAGCATCCGCGTGACGGCTCCGGACGGCCGGGATGATGGGGATGCGTGAGAGCGCGCGTGAGCAGCTTCGGCGCCTCGGCGTTCGGCCGCGAAAGGGCCTCGGCCAGCACTTCCTCGTCAACGAGGGCGCCGCGGACGCCATCGTCGCGTCGGCGCTGGAAGAGGACCCGGACGTCGTGCTGGAGATCGGGCCGGGGCTTGGCGTGCTTACCAGGCGCCTGGCTCGCTCTGGGACGCCGGTGGTGGCCATCGAGAAGGACCGGGCTATGGCGGCCGAACTGGCGCGCATTGCCGACCAGCATCCCAACCTGGAGCTCCGCTACGGCGATATCCTGGAGGCGGACCTGACAGAGCTGACCGCGGGGCGGCGGTGCGTGGCGGTGGGGAACATCCCCTACCAGATCACCTCCCCGCTGCTGGAGAAGCTGCTGACCTGTCAGCCGCACTTCGCGGCCATCGTTCTGATGGTGCAGCGGGAGGTCGGTGAGCGACTGGCGGCGGAGCCGGCCACCAGCGACTACGGGGCGCTGACGCTGCTGGTGCGCTTCTACGCCGGTGCGCCGGAGGTGGTTGCGGAGTTGGCGCCGGGGTCGTTCCACCCGCCGCCGCAGGTGCACTCGGTGGTCCTCAAGTTCATCCCGCGCGACCCGCCCATCGAGGACCGCGAGCGGCGGGAGCTGCTGTTTGCGGTGGTGAAGGCCGCCTTCGGCCAGCGCCGCAAGCAGCTCCCCAACGCGCTGGCTGGAGCCCCGGGGCTGGAGATCGACAAGAGCCAGGCGCGCCAGGCCCTCATCCGAGCCGGTATTGCGACCGAGCGCCGGGGGGAGACGCTCTCTCTGGAGGAGTTCGCGGCCCTGACCGAGGCGGTGGAGGAGGTGGCGGGCACGTGAGCGAGGTGCGCCTGCGCGCCTTCTGCAAGATCAACCTCTGTCTGGAGGTGCTGGGGCGCAGGCCCGACGGCTACCATGAGCTGATGACCGTCTTCCAGTCTCTCTCTCTCGCCGACGAGGTGCGCGTGGGGACCCGGCACGAGCGGGGCATCACGCTGGACGTGGACGCCGAGGGCGTGCCGCCCGGGCGTGCCAACCTGGCCTGGCAGGCGGCCGGGGCCTACCGGCAGGAGCGATCCTGGCCGCGGGGCATCAGCATCGGGCTGGTGAAACGCATTCCGGTCGGCGCCGGCCTTGGCGGGGGCAGCACGGACGCCGCTGCGGTCCTCAATGGCCTGGCGGAGCTCGACCCGGAACCGCTGGGCGTGCTGGAGCTGCGCGCCCTGGCCGCCGATCTCGGCGCTGACGTGCCCTTCTTCATCACCGGCGGGGCGGCCATCGGATGCGGGCGGGGCGACGAGATCAGGGGACTGCCGGGCGGAATCTCGGGAAGTGTCGTACTGGCCCGGCCCGAGGGCCTTCAGATCTCCACCGCCGAGGCTTACTCCATGCTCTCAGAGGAAGACTTCACCGACGGGGCCGCGGCAACCGAGATGGCCACGCTGCTGGAGGAGTTCGCGAGGCTGCACGTCGTCGCGGAGCTCGTGCGCAACGCATTCTCGCGCTCACTGGTCGAGCGCTGGCCGCTGCTCGGCGACCTGCGGGAGCGACTTCGGGGGATGGGAGCGCTGGCGGCGGAGGTCACCGGCTCCGGCTCGGCCGTTTTCGGGCTCTTCGAACGGATGGACGAGGCGGAGCGGGCGGCGCAGTCTCTGGCGGCTGAAGGTCATTGGACGCGCGTTACCGAGCCGATGCAGATTGGAGCGGAGATCATTGAACCAGCAGGGTGAGGCTGCAGGCGGCGAACAGAGGCTGCCGGCCGCGGTGCTGGCAGGCGGGACTGCGAGGGACCCCGTGGCGGCCGCCGCCGGGGCTCCGTGCAAGGGGCTGGTGGAGGTAGGACGCCGGCCCCTAGTGGCGTGGGTCGTTGACGCCCTGGAAGGGGCGGAGCTGATCTCCGAGGTTGTCATCGTCGAGGGCCCGAAGCGGCCGATCAGCGCCATAGGGCGTGGTTTCGGTGCGGAGGTCATCTCGGCCGACCGAGACGGCTTCATCGACACCCTCACTGCGGCGGCCCAGGCGCTGAAGGGCGCCGGGAAGATCCTGGTGGCGACCGGCGACCTGCCGATGCTAACGCCGGAGGCGGTGGACGGCTTCGTGCGGTCTTGTCAAGAATCGCAGGCTGAGGTATTATACCCGCTAGTTGAGGCCGAGGAGATCAACCGAGCCTTCCCCGGGCGAGGCAAGAGGGCGGTTCGTCTGCGGGAGGGCCGTTTCGTCGGCAGCAACCTCGCGATCCTGTCACGGAGCTTCATACTGCGCGAGGGCCCGACCATCGCCACCACCTTCGCCCGGCGGAAGAACCCGCTGACCATGGCCGGGATCTTCGGCTGGTGGTTCGTGCTGCGGCTGCTGACGGGCCGCCTGTCAGTGGCCGACCTGGAGCGCAGGGGCTCCGAGATGCTGGGGGCGGAGATGCGGGCGGTCGCGACGGGATGGCCGGAGATAGGCTTCGATGTCGATGACGCTCATGATCTCGCGCTGGCGCGTCGCTATCTGAGCGAGCGTGAGAGCGGTTGAGCTCGCTTCGCCTGTGCTGGGGCGTGGCCAAGTGGTAAGGCGCGGGACTTTGGATCCCGTATTCGCAGGTTCGAATCCTGCCGCCCCAGCCACACGTTTCCGACACTGATGCGAATGACACGGACCGCCTCCGACGCGCACATGGCGCGGAGGCCGGGAGGCATTGTGATGGAATTGATCGAGCTAAAGGCTGACGCACGAGAGGAGACCGGGAAGGGGCCCGCCAGGCGAATGCGCCGGCGCGGGATCGTTCCCGGAGTGGTTTACGGCCTCGGGCGGGAGACGCTGCACGTCTCCGTTCCCCGCCTGCAGCTTGAGCGCGTCTACGGCAGCGCCGAGAATGTGCTCATTGACCTGGATGTTCCGGGCGAGGAGAGGGAAGAGGCCGTGGCTGCGGTGGTCAAGGAGATCCAGCGCGACCCGGTCACCCAGGATCCGCTGAGTGTGGACTTCCAGTGGATTTCGCTGGAAGAGACCATCGAGGTGGAGGTCCCCGTCCAGATCACCGGGCACGCTCCGGGCGTTGATGAGGACGGCGGAGTGGTGCAGATGCAGCTTCACACCGTCTCAGTAAGTTGCCTGCCCACCGACATCCCCCAGAGCATCACCGTCAGCATCGACGGCATGGAGATCGGCGACGCGCTCTTCGTTGAGGACCTGCCGGCGGTCGAGGGCGTCAACTACATCCCGGAGCCGGACGAGGTCGTTCTCAGCGTCGCTCCCCCGATCACCGAGGAGGAGCTTGAGGCCCGGATCGACGAGGAGATGCTGGAGTCTCTGGTTGACCTGGAGGTCGGCGAGGAGGTTGTCGAGGCTGAGGAGCTGCTTCCGGAGGCCGAGGAAGAGGAGGCCGAGGAGGGCGCTCCCACGGCGCCTGAGGGCGCTCAGGTTGACGTCCAGGAGGCCGACGAGGAGGAGCTGGAAGGCCCGGCCTGAGGCCGGCCCACGAGCGTAGATGATGTGGGGAATCATCGGCCTGGGCAATGCCGGCGCCGAGTACGAGCAGACGCGGCATAACGTGGGCTTCGAGGTGGTGCACGCGCTGTCTCGGGCCCACGGCGTGCGTCTGCGCCGCCCCCGTGCCGCAGCGCTCGCGGGCACCGGGGAGATCGACGGGGCCCCGGTGCTGCTGGGCGTGCCGCTAACGATGATGAACGCCAGTGGTGTGGCGGTGGCCCGCCTCTGCCACCTGCATGACCTGCAGCCTGAGGAGCTCATCATCATCCTCGATGACATCAACCT
>JBNGDZ010000309.1:0-6247 GCA_049975765.1 Armatimonadota bacterium | reverse complement strand
GTACATCCCAGCCCGACAGACGCGGCATTGCAACGTCGAGCACGATGATGTCCGGGCGCTGCTGTTCGAGTATCTGCAAAGCCTCCTGCCCGTCGTAGGCCTCTATGACCTCATAGCCCTGCTCTTCGAGGAAGAGCTTGGTATAGAAGACCAGGTCGCGCTCATCGTCGACGAGCAGTATCTGCTTTCCCATTCCCAATCGCCTCGCATCCAGCATGTAGGCCCGGTCTCAGGCGTGCATGGCGAGGACTGCTGCCTGTTGTCGCTGCTCCTCGCCTCGTTGGGCTCGTCGCGGTCAGCGCCCACGTGAGGCCCGCGCTTCCTCCTTCAGCTTCGCGAGCTCCTCGAAGACAGCAGCCATCTGCTCGGCGTCCTGAGGGCGTGCCGTCGTGGACACGGCGGTGACCGCAAGCTCGGCGCCGCCTTCCAGTCTCCCGACTCGGCGGGTGAACTCCCTCTCGCAGGCCTCCGCAATCGCCTTGCCTGCCTCAGGACCGGCGACCACGCAGAAGTCGTCACCGCCGATATGCGCAACGAACGAGCCCTCGTGCTCCGCGGCGACCTCCCGCGTGGCGTCGGCAAGGGCCGCGATTGCGGCGTCCCCGCGCAGATGCCCGTACCGGTCGTTATACCTCTTGAAGTCGTCAATGTCCACCAGGACAAGGCCGAGGCTCTCGCCACCGCGCAGCCGGCGCCCGAGGTGCCGACAGAGCCATCGGTTGCCGGGCAAGCCGGTCAGCGGATTACGGTCGCGCTCGAGCTCGGCTCTGCGCACCAGCGCCGCCAGCGCCGCGACAAGCTCCTCCTCGTCGATCTCGGCCCCGGTGGCGAGATCGGCCCCGGCCTGAAGATGCTGCAGGCGCCTCCAGCGCGGCGCACCCTCAACCACCCACAGCGGCCCCAGATCTGACGCCCACTGCCGCTGCAGGGCCTGCCGCGTCTGCTCAGTGGCCTCCTCGATTGCCTCCTCCCAGACCATTGCCACATCCGCGTCCTCTCTAAGGGCCTCGCCGAGGTCCTCCGTGATGATGGTCTGGCTGGCGAAGCCTTCGAGGACCTCCCTGAGCGCTGCCGTCGAGTACCGGTCGCCACAAAGCAGCACCCGCGGCCCTTCCGAGGCCTCGTGCAACGCCCCCGGTGCCTGCTGACCTGAGCACCCAGTTGGGACGCTATCGCTGTTGTGTTCACGCTCCGGAGTCTTTGACATCTCTTCTGCCGCGGGATACCATCCCTGACATGATGATCGCGAGGAACGTGCTACTGTGATCTCTCTGCCCGCCATCGTCAGCACGCTCGGCGTGGGCGGCCTGCTGGGCTACGGGGCCGGCGTCGCCGTAAGGTCAGTCACCCGCCTGCTTGGGTGCCTGATCGGCGTGCTCTTCATTCTCATGCAGGTGCTCGCCTACTACGGCCTGGCGGAGTGGCATTGGGACAGGATTGGCGAACTGGTCACGGGTCCCGCCGCCTCTGCCGCCCAGGCCGCCAGCGCGAAGCTCTGGAAGATACTGACCTATAACCTGCCATTCACCGGCGGCTTTGCGGCGGGCTTCTACCTGGCGCTGCGTCGATGAGTGCAGGAGTCCCACTGCCTCAACGGCCCGGCTCGGTGCAGGAGCCGGGCCGATTCGCCGCAGGGCCTGTCGCCTATACTCTGACCTCCGCGCCCTCCTCGGCCGACCTGTAGATGCCGTCGAGGATGCGCTGGGTGATAAGCGCCTGCTCTGGGGGCACGGGAGCCCGCCCGCCGCGGGTGATGGCCTGCACGAACTGCCGGATCTCCTCAGCGTGGCCGCCAAGGCCCTGCACGCCCATGGCCTCCGGCGTGCAGCTGAGCAGCATCCCGTGCTGCTCCTTCACGAGCCTGAAAGGCCACATCTGCACACCGCCGTCGGTGCCGTAGACCGCCACCTGGTTCTGGTTGCCCGGCGCGTTGAGGGCCCAGCTCGCGCCCAGTGAGACGGCGGCGCCGTTCTCGAAGCGCACGAAGCCCACCGCCAGCTCCTCCGGCACAGTGTACTTCTTGGGATCATGGCGCATGAGCGACGGCTTGTCGGCGATCTCCAGCCAGGTCCCGGCGCTGACCGACACGGGCTCGGGGAAGCCCATAAGGTGCAGCGTCAGGTCCAGCACATGCACGCCGATGTCGTAGCACGGCCCGCCGGCGGAGAGCTCGGCGGAGATGAATGCGCCCCAGGCGGGCACGCCGCGGGCGCGCAGGTATTCGGCCTTGCCCCAGTAGGCCTCGCCGATGCCGCCCTCGTCCACGAAGCGCTTGGCGGCCAGGGCCTCGTTGGAGAAGCGCATGTTCTGAACGACGCACAGGAGCTTCTGCGATCTGGTGCGCGCCGCGATCATCTCCCGGACCTCATCGGCCGAGGTGGCCACCGGCTTCTCCACCAGCACGTGGCAGCCTGCCTCCAGGGCCGCCACGGTCGGGGCCTTGTGATAGGAGTTGGGCGTACATACGCTGACGACGTCCAGGTCCTCCTTCGCCAGCATCTTTTCGTAGTCGGCGTAGACGTGCTCCTTGCCGATGTCCGCGACCTCGGCCCCCCGTGCGGCCGCCTCCTCGCTGACGTCGCAGACCGCCACGATCTCGCAGTTGGGCTGCTGCATCCAGCCCGGCATATGCTGGTTGCGGCCGATCCCGCCGGTACCGACAATTCCCACGCGTAGGTTATCGCGCATCATAGGCCTCCTTACGCCTGCGCGCCAGACCAGGCGCGCCACATCAGTCTGTTCGTGCCGCACACTGCAAGCTGGTCGCCTATTCCGCACCCGTGCTCCACACACCTGCCACCACCGGATTTCCAGTCTGACAGCGCAATCGGCGGCGGAAGGTCGGGGGCCGCGGATGGTCGAAGGCGCGGGCGTGAGCCATCACCGGATCCGGAGAGAGCCACGGTGACCGATCGCGAGCGTGTGCTGCGCACCTTCCAGCGTGAGCCGGTTGACCGGATCTGCTGGCAGCCGCGCCTGGAGCACTGGTTCAACTACCGTCGCACGACAGGGACGCTCCCGGAGCGGTACCGAGACGCGGAGCTGTTCGACGTCTATGACGACCTCGGCTGCTCGGTGCGCTACGCCGGCAGGCCGCTGGTGTTTGAGTACGAGGAGTGCTCCCTACGCTCCGAGGCTGTTGAGGGTGGGCGCATCACACGCTATGAGACGCCGATCGGGACGCTCACGGAGGTGCTTCACTACGGGGAGGAGGGCACGTCGGCCCACCGCAGCAAGTTCCCTGTGCAGACCCTCGACGACATCAAGATCATGGAGTACTTCCTGTCCGACGAGCGGGTGCGCTTTGACCTGGCCCAGTTCGAGGCCATCGAGGAGAGGCTCGGAGACCGCGGCGTCTGCCAGTTCTACTTCCCCCGCACCCCGCTGATGCGGCTGATCATCAACTTCGTAGGATTCGAGCCAACCATCTTCCTCCTCCAGGACGAGCCCGAGCGTGCCGAGCGGTTCATGAGCCACATAGAGCGCTGCGACGACCGGCTCTTCGACGTGCTCTGTGCCAGCCCGGTACGCATCATCAACTTCGGCGACAACATCGACGGATGGCTGACCCCGCCGCCGCTGTTTGAGCGCTACCTCCTTCCGGTCTACGAGCGACGCTGCGAACAGCTGCATGCCGCCGGGAAGTTCACGCACATCCACATGGATGGGGCACTCAAGCCGCTGCTGCCCTATCTGTCACGCCTGCCACAGCACGGCATCGAGGCGCCGACGCCGCTGCCTCAGGGCGACGTGACGCCACAGGAGCTTCGCGACGCCACGGGCGATAGGATCCTGCTGGATGGAATCCCCTGCGTAAACTTCCTGCCCGGGCACACCGTGGCCGAGCTGGAGGAGATGACCCTGACGCTGCTGGACCTGTTCGCACCCAACGTCATCCTGGGCATCTCCGACGAGATCTCGCCGCCGGGCGAGATCGAGCGGGTACGGCTGGTGACCGAGATGGTGCGGGAGTACGCGCTGTAACCCGGAAATGGCCATGGCGGCAGGGTGTGCGCGTTCGTGCCTCAGCCTATGCCGGGCAGATCGAGCTGTCCGGAGTCCTCCGGCGCCGCTTTGCCGTAGTGCCCGCCGCCGCCCGCGCGCAGCGGCAGCGTCCCCTCCCGCGCGTGCACGATCAGCTCGGCGATCTTCTGCCCCACCGTCTGGCCCAGCTCCACCCGCGTGGCCTCGTGCAGCACCGCCATCTCGGAGCCGAAGCGGTTGATGAGCCGGTTGAGCGTCACGGTCCCCACGCCGGGCACAAACTCCAGCGGCACCTGATACCGGTAAGGCGGGCGATGCCCGGGCGATTGCGGCTCCTCGTAGTCGGCGATCTGCACGATCCGGTCCAGCACGCCGCGGGTAACGTTCTCGGAGCCACAGGCCTCGCAGACCAGAACGGGGGGTTCGCCCCGCGCGATGCGCTCGCAGTCATCGCAGAAGGTGCGGTGGTACTTGCCCAGGCGGGGGTCCAGGCCAAAGTTCGCTGCGATCTTCCGGCCGCCCTCGCGCAGCAGCGCCATGCGCAGCTCCTCGAAGGTGGGCTCGGCCATCTCGATGATGTTGTACTCCCGACCGATCTTGGGCAGCGAGTGCGCGTCGGAGTTGGACAGAAAGCTGCGATCCGCCAGCTCGCCGATGCGGTCGGCCAGGAAGCTGTCGGCGGAGAGCCCCAGCTCAATGGCGGGGATACGCTCCCACGTCTCGCCGAACATCTCACTCAGCCGCTGCGTGCAGGCGCCGTAGGGGCTGCGATGTGGGGTGAAGCAGTGGGCGGGCACGAAGATGGCGCCGAACCGGTCGGCGATGGCGAGAAGCTCGGCGGCCGGCATGCGGCAGGCCTGGGAGCTGAGCTCCAGGTTCGTGACGTGCCGCGCCATCTCATCGGAGAAGCCCTGCAGAGCTTCAACTGAGGGGAAGTAGCTGACGTGATGCGACTGCCCCCCGCCCTCCTCGTAGGTCTCGAACTCCGCCGCGGGGATGACCGTGACTTGATCGAGATAGCGCAGGCCCCCGCCGGGCTGCTGGACCATCTCACCGGCATCCACCAGGGCCTGGATGTCCTCCAGCACCGGCGGCGAGGCGCAGTCCACCACCCCGACGACGTCCACCCCCTTGCGACGCGCGCACTCGATGGCGATGTTCTCGAAGGTCAGGTCCCGCGCGGCGGTGACCTTCACCGGGCGGCCGCTGGTGGATCGGCCTATGTGAACGTGCAGGTCGCACACGTAGAGCATGGTCTCATCCGTTCCGTGCAGTGCCAGATCGCGGAGCGAACGTTGACGGCGCGCTCGCACGGTCCTGGCCTTCTGCTACTCGGTGCCTCACTCCAACTCGCGCGGCCGGACCGGGCAGCGCGGGCAGCGCTGCAGGCACAGCTCGTAGGTGACCTCCACCATGTCCCGCCCGCTCATCAGCCACACGTGGGCATCTCCGATACGCCGGTCGCGGATGAGGCCTCGCTGGCGCAGCTCCCCCTCGATGGGCTGCCACTCCACGCGGCAGTCGCCCTCCCCGCGCCACAGCACCGATCGTCCCTCCACGATCCGGCCGTCGGGGAGGCGGACCTTCCGGGGCCACTGTCGATAGCCCATGCACGGTGCGCCGGCGCGAGTCTCGGCGACGTGGGCCGCGGTGCAGGTGTTCATGCCTACTCCCAGCATGAGGATCTTCCCGCCGGAGGAGGTCAGCTTGCCCAGCGGACTCCGCTCGTCGAAGGTCCTAAGCTCCAGGTGCTCGGCGGTCAGCCATTGGGCTCTGGGGCCGATGGCCGCATAGGGGTGAGTGGGGTGGATCGAGCGCTGTGCGCCCGGGCGCTGCCAGACCTCATTGGTGATGGCGCCGTTCACGGAGCGAGTGGTGCGGGGGTCGTAGACCGGATCGTCCGGATCGTCGAAGGCGTCAGGCCGGGCGTGGTTGAAGGTGGGGACCATCAGTGTGCCCCCCGGCTCCAGCGCCTCCAGAAGGGCATCTACGACGCTGGCCGCTCCCCCCGCCACGTACCCGAAGCTCGACAGCGAGCTGTGCACCTGAACCATGTCGCCGGGCTCCAGACCCAGCGCCCGAAGCCCGGCGACGATCTCCTCCCCGCTGACACGAGACCTGCCGGCGGGATCATACTCAGCCACGAATTCGGATCACCTCAGAGCTCAGCCGCATGTACGCCTCCGGAAGAGCGGCCCCTCGGTCTACTGCGCCGTCACTCGTGATAGTTTGAAATGTGGTAGAATGGCAATGCACGACGTCG
>JBNGDZ010000308.1:4739-6247 GCA_049975765.1 Armatimonadota bacterium | reverse complement strand
GGCCTATCCCGATCGCCTGATCCCCTACGTCTACGCGCTCCCCAGCTACGAGCGCCCGGTGGTCGAGGAGCTGGAGGAGGCGCTTGCGGAGAGGGGCTTTCGGGGGATCAAGATCCACGTCGGCGAGTGTCGCCTGCACCCCTACATCGCCGACCCGGTCTTCGCGCTGGCCGGCGACCTGGGCGCGCCCGTGCTCATGGACCTCGCCGGCGACCTCGCCACCGCACGTCGGCTGGCGGATGAGTTCCCGGGGACGAAGCTGATCGTGGCGCACTTTGGCCGCTACCTGTGCACCGACCGCGGCCTCATCGACAGCTTCATCCAGCTCGCCGAGAACCACCCGAATGTCTGGCTGGATGCCTCGGGCGTGGTGCTCGACTGGACCATCGAGGACGCGGTGAAACGCATCGGCGCCGAGCGCGTGCTCTTCGGCACCGATGGCCCTCACCCCATGCCGGACCTGATCCGCTACGTGGAGCTGGCTATCGCGCAGATCGAGATGCTGCGCATCTCCGAAGGCGAGAGGCAGATGGTGCTGGGCGGAAGCATCGCGCAGTTGCTGGGGCTGTGATCCCTGGGGCGACAGGGGCGTTGCGGAGATGGCTGGCGAGCTCATGCCCTTCCCGGGCGCGAGCAGAGCAACGGCCGGGCGGGTGAGGTGCATTGCACCTCCCGGAGGCCCGCCCCTCCAGAGGGCGGTGCGGAGCAGCTGGCCGCTGATTGCTCGTCGCTCGTCGCTCGCGGCTCGTCGCTGCCTCACCCCACCTGCACCTCAGTCACCCACATCAGATTCGGGCGATGCTCCGAGCCCATGCCGGCGGGCTGCACGATGCGGAGCCCCTCAGTGCGAGTTGGGGGCACGACGATGGTCGTGGCGGCCTCCCCGGCCTGCGGTTGCGCCTCGGCCAGCGGCAGCCAGTGCCCATCGCGAAGCACCTGCACTGTGACCTCGCGCCCGGTGTAGACGCGGTCGTCCTCGACGTTCCAGTAGACGATGACGCGCGAGACCTCCACCGCCTCCGGCCAGGCGAGCTCGATCCAGTGGTCATCGCCGGTCTCCGCGGACGCCCAGGCGTGCTTCGTCCAGTGCGCGCCCTCGGGCCACAGCAGCCCATCGTTGAGCGGCTCGGGGCTGTAGCCGCCCCCATAGCTGCTGTCCACGCTGACCGTGACGCCGCCGGATCGCGCCAGATTCGCCGGCAGCTCCACCGGCCCGCCGCACAGGGCCGTGGCCTCGGCCTCGATGCGCTCCGGGCCGGCCTCGGCGACCACGCGCATCGGCACCATGCGCACCGTCCCCTCCGGCGCCCGCACCCGGAACTGCGTCTCCACCGAGCCGTGCGCCGGCACATCCAGCGATCGCCACTGTGCGGGCGTCATCTCCCAGCCCTCACCGGGGCTCTCGACCCGCAGCCGCATCTGGCGCAGCTTCGAGGAGTTGTTGTGGCACCGCGCGGTCAGGGTGCGCTCGGCGGCCATCGCCGACGGCTCCTCGGTCCCCAGCGTGA
>JBNGDZ010000308.1:0-4729 GCA_049975765.1 Armatimonadota bacterium | reverse complement strand
GCGGTAGGTCCGCCGCACGGCGCCCGGCCGGTCGCCGAGGCCGATGGCGATGACATCGACCAGCCCCGGCCCATAGCCCTCCTGTGGCCAGGTGAAGTCGGTTCCGACAACGTGCAGGCCCTCGGCGTCAAGCAGGAGGAACGTCGCGTCGGGGACGGCGTCGCCGCGGGAGTAGAGCCTGACACCCGACTCCTCGCCGCTAACCGGGGTGCCCGACACCGCCATGCCCAGGGGAGCATCGTGCGCGGCCTCGATCCGCGCCGCCAGCAGCGTCGCCCGCAGCAGCGCCTGGCCCGCGGTCTCGCCAGTCCAGGCGCGCCCCTGGACGCTCTGGTCGTTGTAGAGCGCAGCCAGGTCGCGCACGGTGTCGGCCGTCAGCTCCCCGGGGCCGGTCCCGTACATCCCGACCACGCGCGCCCGCAGGCTGCGTACTTGTTCGGCCTGCTCCGGAGGCAGCTCGCTCTCGAGGCGCCGCAGGTGGGTGACGACCTCGTCAAGCTCCGCGCGGGCGGTCTGCCCGATCTGCGTCGGCGTACCCACCTGAACCACCGCCACCTCGCCCGCCGGGAGGGTCATCTCGACCGTCGCGCGCCCGTCATTTTGCTCCACGGGCGCAATCCAGCCGGTGGTGGTGTCGCAGGCCACCAGAGTGCCGCCGATGAGGCCGAACGCCCGCGCGTCGATGATCAGGGTTCCCTCGTAGTCCGTCTCCGCCTCGTTGTAGATCGTGAAGAACAGGCCGCTGGTGGAGCTGCCGAAGCGCTCGATGGCCGGGCCCGCCGGCTCCATCCCAGCATGGGTCATCGGCTCCCAGCCCGCCGCCGAGATGCGCTTGAGGGAGGGCATGAAGCGGCGGTAGAGGTCACCATACAGCTCGTAGGCCTCGTCGCAGCGGCGCCCGATGCTGGGGTAGAGGCCGTAGAGCACGGCCATGCGCCAGTGGTAGTCGTGCTTGGCGCGCTCGTCGAAGCCCAGCAGGTTCAAGAAGTTGAGCAGTACGGCGGGCTTGTGGTATGAGGCCGAGCGGATATAGCTGAAACGCTCGTGGTTCGTTATCGAGCTCTCGATGCCGGGGACGTCAGACACGGTGTAAAGCAGGAAGGTGTCCATGGTGTTGTGGATGTTGGTGAACACCCAGCGGTCCTGCCGGTGCAGGGCCTCTCCGAGCTCCTTCAGGAAGTCGTATGTGTAGTGCTTGCCCGGCACCACCACCCGCTTGCTGTCCGGATCGTAGGTGAAGCTGTGCCGCACGGTGTAGAAGTGCTCGCGGCGGAAGTCCAGCTCCCGTGTCGCCCACGCGCTAACGCTATCGATGTATGCCCCGTCCAGCGCCGGGATGCCCTTGATCATCCGCTGGTACTTCTCGATGGTGGCCGGGCCCGGCGGTACCGGAGCGCCCTCTTTCTGGTCCAGGTAGGGGCTGGGGCTGAGGCAGAAGCGCAGCAGCTTCATGGGCGTCTCGGGCTTGACGTCGGCAGAGAGGTCGGTGCGGATGAAAAAGACCGGGTGGTCGTCGGACTCCTGCACGTGGTATGCGTCGATGGCGGCGATGTCCGGGTTGCTCCCCGCCTCCTCGAAGCTTGCGTTCTGCACCAGGTTCTCGTCCGGGCGCGAGGCCGTGGTGACCGAGATGTCGTCGAACCACACCGTGCCTGTGTGCCCGTGGCGGAAGAGGCAGTGCAGCCGCACCATGCGGATGGGCTGTTCGCTCTGCACGGTGACACTCGCCTGCCGCCAGTCATAGGTGCCGGGCTCGAAGCCGGCGATCTGCCCGAAGAGCCACTGCCCGCTGGCAAGCTGCACGTCCCCATAAAGCGACAGCTCGCGCTGGTTCTCCCCGCTCACGTCCTGCGCTCGCAGCCATCCCGAGATGGTCACCGGCTCCGGCTCATCCTGGTTCACCATCACGTCCTGCACGGCGCCGACCCACTGCTGGGGATCGTCCTTCTCGCACTTCAGGCTCCGGCCGCCGCTTCGCGCCACGGAGGTGTCCACCGTGGCGCCGCGCATCCCCCACTGTGCCGCCGACAGCTCCTGTCGCTGCCGGTACTCCTCGAAGGCCCTTAGCGCGTCCTCCCGGTCCTCTGGCAGCCGGTGCATGTGGATGGTGCGGGAGGAGACCTCGGTGTAGGGGTAGGTGCCGATGCCGTGCTCCTCGTCGTACTGCCAGCCCGCCGGCCCACCCTCATGATAGGCGTAATGCGCCGGGTTCGGCAGCCTGGTGTTCTCGAAGGCGAACAGCCACTGGCCCTCGTCCATCGCCAGGCGCTCGAAGGCCTCCGGGAACAGCTCATAGTAGGTCGCCAGGGCGTCGCGGAAGCCGAGTGCCCCATCGACGGGAAAGAGGTACAGCCTGACGTGCGCCCGGCTCTCAAGCTCTCCTACGCCGGACGGCGTCAGGCCGAGCTGCGCGCGCAGCGTCAGGCCCTCGGCTGCGCCCCGCAGCTCATAGATGACCGGCTGGTGGGGCTCGACGGCCAGCGCCAGGCCCTCGCCTCCATCCGCGGGCGTCACCACGGCCAGCGGGTACTGGCGCTCGGCGAACTCCGAGGCCGCCTCGATGGAGTCGGACTGCCGGATGTCGTGGTGCCACGCCCAGCCCGTCAGGTCCAGCGGCAGCGTCACGTCCAGGTCCACCGCCCGGTCCTCGCCGCGCAGGTCCTGCAGGTCTACGCCGACCACTCTGGCCGGGCCCTGGGCCCGTGTCTGTGCGCTAATGCGAAGGCCCAGGGCCGTCGCGTCCGCCCTTCCGTAGAGCGGCAGCCTCAGCGGCTCGGACGTCTCCCCGGCCACCACGTCGGTCAGCGTGATACTCAGCGGAGCGTCGGGCAGTTGCGCGGATGCGGCGGGTGCGAGGATGCAGAGCATTGCCACCATCGCCATCGTACGCAAGCTGGGTACAGGCACCATGGATTCCTCGCCTCACGGGGATCTAGCTTTCGTGTGGGGATTCGGGGTCTGGGGCGGATGCTCCTGCCGTGGGCCAGACCGCACGGCTATCCGCCCCTTCGCCGCAGCAGCGCCACTATCCCCCACACCGCCGCACCGATGACGATGACTCCCGCCACCGCCGTCCATATCGGATACGCCCGCACCATCTCCTGCCGCGACGGCACCACGAGGACGTACGGCTCCAGTTCTCGCTTCACGGCACGCTCAATGGCGGCCTGGGTCTTCCAGCGGTCGCACAGGGCCCGGAACTCCTCGCGGTTCAGCGGCTCTGTGCCGCCGGCGAGCGTGACCTCGATGAACTGCTCGACCGGCACCCAGTAGGTGGCACTCTCGAAGCATGGCTCGACCTGTACGGTCGGGTCAGGCGCCCGGACCTCAGGCACGCGCTCGAAGCTCACCTCCAGCTTCGCCATGCGCACGCCGATGACGCACCAGTAAACGTCCGGCATCCGGGCCACCGGGATCATCGTGCGCACGTCCCGCTGCATATCCGGGTCGTCCCGCCAGCTCCCCAGCCACCGCTGGGCCTCGCCCATCCTCTCCTGCAGATCTCCAGACAGCTCCGGCTGCAGACCGATGTCCCGGCAGGTGAGCAGGTAGGCGCCCTCCATCAGCCGCTGCATCCGCGCCAGCTCGTCGCCCAGCGGCGGATCGCGTGGCTCGGCGCCCTCGTCAAGGACATGCAGCTCCGTCAGCGCCTCCCCGCCGAGATGCTCACGCAGCACGCCGCGCAGGAACTCGTAGGCCTCCCCGAAGCGCAGGTAGGTCGCCGCAATCGGCTCGCACTCGAGGTGGGGCCTCACGGCGACCTCAAGCGGCATGACCTCCTCAACCATCCCCTCTACCAACTCAAGCTGCTTCACGTGCGTCTCGCGGATGTTCGAGAGCATGGCCTTGAAGTGCGCCTCCAGCAGAGCGCGATACTTCTCGCCCAGCTCCAGCTTCTCGCCCTCGGGCATCTGATCGGTCATCAGCACCGGCTCCAGCGCGTACTGTTGGTACTCATACCAGCCGGACTGCTCGTCAGGCTCGAGGTCGATGCGGCCATCGCGGATCGCCGCGATCAGCTCGTCCATGCTCGAGAGGCCATGCGCGGCGGCCTGCCAGACCAGGAACATCTCCTTCGACCGCGACGGCTGGAAGAGCGCGAAGCCCGGCTTGTCCGCGAACCGGTCGGCGAGCTCGCGCAGCAGCTCCTCGTCCGCCGCGGCCTCCACGGCTGTCACGCCCTCCGGCAGCGCGTCGAGCAGATCATGGGCGGTCAGGCCGCGGATGGGGTTCGTCAGCCGCGAGTACAGTGCGTTCAGGCGGTCGTACTCCGCCATCAGCGCGTCGTCGCCGGCCAGCGCGCCGACCAGCAGGAGACTGGCCGCCATCTCCCGCGTCCTGCGTGGGTCGAACCGCTCCTGCAGCGCGGTGTCGCGGCGGAAGATGTCCTTCAGCTCCTCGCTCCAGGTGTAGAAGCCGATGGGCTTGCGGCCGACGTCCGGGTCCAGGTCGATCCCCAGCGCCTCCTGCACCTCCCTCTGCTTTTCGGAGGTCGCCAGCGCAGAGCCCAGGTGGCTGAGGGCGAGGTGGCGCCCGGCCTCCACAGGCCCGGGCTGAAGCTCCCCCGAGGGCAGGATGCGGTCCTCCAGCGCCAGCAGGAAAGCGGGCTTGCCCATCTGGAGCTTCCCGAAGTCCGTCTCCGCCGCCAGCTCCACCGCCGCGTAGGTGCCGTCGTCGATGCGTTTCCCCTTCGCGTAGACGAGGCTGACCGATGGCAGCACCTTAACGC
>JBNGDZ010000307.1:0-6256 GCA_049975765.1 Armatimonadota bacterium | reverse complement strand
GCGTGGCAGATCGCCACGGGGGATCTCCCACGGCTCGCTCATGGTGATCCGCAGCTCCCTCTCCACTTCCCGCTCCACATGCGGCCTCACCCCCAGCCTGATGTAGGCCCAGGAGGAGTCTCCCAGAGCCGGCTCACAGAACGAACCGAAGCTGACAAAGGGCTGCTCGGCCTCGCTGGGCTGCCAGAAGGCGTCGCGGCCCTCGATGACCCTCTCGCCATCGACGAAGATGCTCATGTCGCGGCCATTGATCTCCAGCCGGTAGGTGTGGAAGTCGCTGGTGGTGTCCATCATGTACATCCGGTCGAGGAAGCTCGTCAGCCGGCCCGGCACCAGGATCAGCCCCTCCTCGCGGCTGCCGTCGCCGACGCGGATGGCGGCGGTTCCGCGGGCGTCGATGGGGCGCACCTGAAACATCCTCTTGACGCCGGCAACTCTGCTATGGCTTCCCACAGGCCCGGCAGTTTCGTTGACCTTCACACGAGCCTCCACCACGATATCGGTATCGGCAGGCTGCTCGAAGGTCGCCCGGTAGTTGCATACGCCCTCCTCCGCCTCATCCACGATGCGGAGCGCCCCGTCCTCAATTCGCGGGGTTCCCTCCTCGCCCTGATAGCTCCAGACCTCGGCGGGCGGCAGCTCATCCCCCTCGTACTCCAGCAGCCAGTTCACGTCATCTGCCGCGCCGGTGGAGCCGACGCTGAGAGCAAGCAGAAGCAGGCATACCAGCACTGTGATCTCGACTGACGGCAGCGTCACGCTCGCATCCCTCACTCGCGCGTCTCTCCGGGCTCTTCCCGCGGCGGCTATCAGGCAACCGGCTACTGAACTACCTCCACGTCGATGTGGAGGCAGGTCAGCGGCGGGGCGTCGTGGATGTAGAGCAGCCTGCCGGGGCTGACCTCGCGGATCGCGTTATAGTTGAAGCCCGAGTCCGGCGTCACCACCCGGTGATGGCTCCAGGTCCGGCCGCGGTCGGTGCTGAAGGCGATGCAGCTCCCCGGCCTCCCGTAGCTGCAGGCCAGCACGCCGTTGCTCATCAACACCACGTCCGGGTCCACGCTGCCAAACTCCAGCACCGTTTGCTCACTCCAGGTCTGGCCGGCGTCCTCCGACCACACCTGCTCCAGCGGATGCATGGTGCCCTGCCGCAGCACGGCCGTCATCTCAGTGTCGCTGAGGAACTCCACGCCCGGCTCGTGCCGCTCGCCGATGGTGGAGACATACTCCCACGTCCGCCCCCGATCGGTCGAGCGCAGCAGGTAGCCGGCGTAGCTGTTGTAGGTGACCGCCAGCAGCGTGTCATCCTCGAGACGGAAGATGTCCCGGTCGAAGACCATCGTGGTATTACCCTCGGCCAGGATCTCCTCAGGGGTGTGGATGCGGCTCTCGTACATCTCGAAGCTCTGGGCGTCGGGGTCAAAGCGGTAGCTGACGCCGACGTAGGTCCCCAGGCGGTGCAGGCTGGGGGTGGTGTAGCGCACCGTCCAGCGTGAGGCCCCGAAGATGCTCCCGTCCGCCATGCGGATCATCGGCTGCGGCGCGAGGGTCTTGTCCTGCAGGCCCTCGATGGGCGTCCAGGTCCTGCCCTCGTCGGTGGACGTGAGCACGCCGTAGGGCTCGAAGATGGCGTCAGGCCCTTGGGCGACGCTGAGCATCAGCCGCCCTCCGCCCACGTTGTAGAGGTAGGGCCGCGTCATGCGCGGCAGGTCGCCCTGGGGGATCTCCCACGGCTCGCTCATGGTAATCCGAAGCTGCGTCTCCACCTCACGCTCCACATGCGGCCTCACCCCGAGCCTGATGAACTCCCAGCTCGAGTCCCCGAAGTAGGGCTCGCAGGTGGAGCCGAAGGTGACGAACGGCTCGGCGGCCTCGCTGGGCTGCCAGAAGGCGTCCCGGCCCTCGATGACCCTCTCGCCATCGACGAAGATGCTCATGTCGCGGCCGTTGATCTCCAGCCGGTAGGTGTGGAAGTCGCCGGTCGTGTCCATCATGTGCATCCGGTCGAGGAAGCTGGTCAGCCGGCCGGGCACCAGCACAAGGCCCTCCTCCCGACTGCCGTCGCCGACGCGAACGGCCACCGGCCCGCCGGAGTAGATGGGGCGCAGGCGGCCCATGCTCTGGACGCCGGAGACGTCATTGACCTTCACCCGTGCCTCCACCACGATGTCGGTGTCGGCGGGCTGCTCGAAGGTCGCCCGGTAGTTGCAGACGCCCTCGTCTGCCTCGTCCACGATGCGCAGCGCCCCGTCCTCGATCCGGACGCTTCCCCCCTGACCCTGATAGCTCCACACGTCGGGGGAGGGAAGCTCGTCCCCCTGGTACTCCAGCAGCCAGGTCACCTGGTCGGCCGCGCCGGCGGAGCCGACGCTGAGAGCAAGCAGAAGCAGGCACAGCAGCATTGTGATCTCGACTGACGGCAGTGTCACGATAAGATCCCTCACTCGCGCGTCTCTCCCAGCTCCTCGCGCGTCTGTCCGCGCAGGATCTGGAACTTGTAGGCCTCCATCAGCGCCAGGCCCTGGAAGGCCGTCCCCTCCACGGCCTCCATCAGCGTGGGGATGTTCTCCCACGTCGCGTCTTCGTCGGGGATGCCCCGGAAGCAGTAAAGGTCCATCCCCAGATCGCGGATAAACGCGTACTTGTCGTCAAAGTCGGCCGGGGGAACCTTGAAGTTGGCCGTCGCGTATACGGCGTCCACCAGGCCCTCCTCGGCCCAGGCCTCGTAATCCAGGTCATGGCGGCTCTTGCTCGTGGGGCCCTCGTACCAGTCCAGAGCGATGACCTGCAACTCGCGCCACGGCCCCACGACCTCCCGAATCTCCCGCAGAAGCTGAGTGAAGTACTCGCCCTTGAGCGCGTGCCACGCCTCTTCGTCGAACTCCTCGGTGCGGATGTCCACGCCGTGGCGACGCCTGTACTCCTCCACGATCGGCTCCTCGTAGCCGAACTGCTCCCCGTCGGGGATCCGGGAGTAGGCGTCATTGGCATGAGCGTGGGATCGCAGTGAGATGAAGACGCCGTCAACCGGGTAGCGGCAGATCTCCTCCACCATGCGCACCCGGAACCGCCGGGCCTCCGGGAAGGCGTAGCATGGCACGCCTGTGAGGTAGAGCTCGCCGGTGCGGTCCACCCACTGATATTCCGGGTGCTCGCGCAGCAGCGCGGACATGTGGCCCATCTCCGGCAGGCCCTCGTCGTAGACCGTGATCCAGGCGTAGACCGGAAGGCCGATCTGATGCCCCAGCGTGCAGGCCTGATGCAGCGGGTCCCACTGGTCGATGAAGTCTGCCACCGCGTGCGCCGGAGCGCGAGGGTCGTCGCGGAAGTTGCGGTCCTCGACCTCGGACTGGTAGACGGCGCTGCCGCAGGCGCTGAGTCGCCACAGAACCTCGGAGATGCCGGCGGCCTTACACTCCTCAAACAGCGAGCGGATGTCCTCGGGGGTGTAGAGCCGGTCCTCAGCCCAGTCGGCGTAGTAGCACAGGTCGAAGAAGTCCACGCACATGATGGCCTTCTTCATCTCCGGCTCCTCCTGCCCGACGGCCTCCTGTTGAGCCTGTGCAGGCCACACCGCCAGCAGGCAGGCCGTCAGTGCCACCGTCGCGAGGCCGCCGCCGAGACGTCGCCGATGTCTCATGAGTTGGAGCTTCTACTCCTCCTGCCGGTCCTCGCCCGCGGCGCGCTGCATCGTCCAGTTAAAGCCGCTGCGGACCATGGCCACTCGCGCCGCGTAGGGCGCTCGGGGGGCCGCCATCTCCGCCTTCTTCAGGATACCGTTCAGCTCCGCGACCACGTCGGGGGTGAAGAGGTGCTCCCAGGGATCGGCGGAGTATGACATCGCCTCGCTGCGCTCCTCGAGAGTCTTGAGGCTCGGATCCGCGTAGCCGTAGATGCCCCCGTGATCGCCCGTGGTCCACACCTCCTCGGCCCGGTCGTAGAACCTGGACATCGGCTCGGCGGCGGGGCCGAAGAAGGTGGTGAGGAACTCGTCGAGCATCGCCTCCAGATCGCGCTCTGGGTCCCACAGCAGCTTGCCGGTGACATAGAAGTCCAGGCCCATCCACCACAGCCGGTCGTGCCAGTGCTCCTGGAGACGGCCGTCGCAGAAGATGAGCTCGCCGCTGAAGGGGATGCCCGTCTCCTCCGAGGTGCGCTTGAGGTGCCTGATGTCCTCGGCGATCAGGCCGGTGGTCACGGCGGGAACGCCGCCCCAGGCGGCGCCCGCCCAGCAGTCGAAGTTGTAGTACTCCCAGAAGGCCACGCTCTGCGGCTGCAGCTCCAGCCAGCCGTCGAGCACCCGCTTGAAGCCCTCGTAGCCCTCCTCATCCCAGAACATCTGGCGGTGCTTGAAGATGCACACCGAGACGTTGTCGGGGAGCCTGTCGATCTCCGTTGGGGGGAGGGTGTAGTCGTTGTAGGCCCCGATGATGATCCCGCGCTCGGGGAACTCGTCGGCTATGGCACGCGCCACCTCCACTGCGGCGGAGGCGACGAGGTCAGACTGCAGCCCCATCCATCCGCGTTCGTCCCGGATGTGTGGCTGGCAGAGCTCGCAGCGACACGGCCCCGGCGCCCCGTCATTCTGCATGACCGTGAAGTAGGGGTACAGATCGGCATCATGCTCCCTGAGCCAACTGCGGGCGTCCTCGATCATCTGCTGGCGCGCGTCGGGGTGAGAGAAGCATATGTGGTTGATGCGCCGGTCACCGTGCAGGGCGAAGTACTCCGGGTGTGCCTGTTTGTACTTCTCGGGCCACCTGTTGAACGAGTGGCAGCTCGCCTGAGGGTACTCCGTGGCGCCAAAGCCGAGCTTGCGCATCCACACCGCCGCCTCCTCGCCGCCCAGCGGCGGCTGGCCCAGCCTCTCGCGGAAGTAGGGCGCGTCGGCGATATCCATCCGCGATACCCACAGCGAGGGGGAGCTGGGGATGACCTCGCCTACCTCGCCGGGCAGGTAGAAGCGGCAGCCCAGCTCCTCCAGGAAGCGGTAGACCCCGTACAGGGAGCCCGCGCTGCCCAGCGAGCGCCACGCCCGGGGGTTGACGCGCGAATCGTCGATACCCGCGATGACCAGCGCCTGAGGCAGGGTCACGATGCGAAAGCCGTCCGGCGCCAGGTCGTCGAGGCCCACCTGCAACCGATCGGTGTAGCGGCTGGCGCCCACCAGCACAGGCAGGCGCTCGCCTCCGAACTGCTGCACGGTGGCCGGCGAATCCTCCGAGATCTCCAGCACCTCGAAGGTGCCGCCGGTGATCCGCCCCAGGTACGCGGCCAGCTCTTCGGCGGCGAAGCGCGTCACGTCAGGCGCATCGGCGGCGACGCCCACGACCGCCCGGGCCTCACCGTCCTTCGCGAGCGTCAGCGTCTGTGCTTGCACTGTGGTCATCCCAATGGCGCAGCAGAGTGTGAGGACGAGCGACACGCTACGGAGTCGAGGAAGAGCAGTGCAACACGAAGGCATGGTAGCCCTCCTTGAGTTGATCGCGGAGTTGATCGCGCTGGCGCGGGCAGAGCCTGCGACGCCGCACTCGCCAGGCGCCGCAGGCTCTCAAGGCCGCAAAGGCATGTGGGTCAGTCCTCGATGCGCGGGTCCCAGTGCTTCGACTGCGCGCAGAAGCCCCGCTCGACCGCCTTGGCGTGCCCATCGACGAAGGCCGCGTTCAGCATGTCATTGTGCCGGAAGGCCAGGTAGTAGTCCAGCCTCGCAGGGTCGGTGCTGTAATAGGCGTAGTCGCGATGGTTCGTCTCCGCGATCATGATGACGCGGGCGGGGTGCTCGATGCAGGCCAGCGTCACCGGCCCGCCCCCGGTGGGGCCATAGGGGAACCAGTAGCCGCGCCAGGGCGCGTAGCAGAACACGTAGTACAGCGTCCCACCGTAGCCGCCCTTCTCGGGATGGTACATCCAGTGCGGGTCGCTGTCGCTCTGCTTCACCATACTGGGACAGACCCAGATCATGTCGTTCTTGATGTAAGGGGCCACGGCCACCTTCCAGGAGTGAACGACACCCCACCCCACAGGATAGTCGGGCAAAAGCGGCCGGTACCAGCAGTAGATGGTCGGGAAGGTCTCGTCGTAGTCCTGGACGTACATGCTCACTGCCAGGGCGATCTGCTTCACGTTGGACAGACACGAGGTCTGCCGGGCCTTCTCGCGGGCTCGCGAGAAAACCGGGAACAGAATCGCCGCCAGAATCGCGATGATCGCGATCACCACCAGCAGCTCAATCAGTGTGAAACCCCTGCGCGTCCCC
>JBNGDZ010000306.1:0-6284 GCA_049975765.1 Armatimonadota bacterium | reverse complement strand
ATCTCCCGCGGGGCGCCCTCCTGCCCCGAGATGGCCTCCAGCAGAGTCTCCGCCGACGCCGCGGGCTCGCCGCCGGCGATCTCCTCGACTGTGGTGCGCCGCAGCCCGAACTCCTCCGGCGTGACCTCGTAGGTGCGCACCTCGCCGTCACGCAGCTCCGAGACCCGCGTGGGCCCCAGCGTCGACAGCTCGTCGAGCCCCTGCAGCCCGTGCACGACCATGGCGTGCGTGGTCCCCAGATCGCGTAGCGTCTCGGCCAGCACCTGCGTCCATGCGGGGTCGAATACGCCCAGGAGTTGCCGCCGGGCGCCTGCCGGGTTGGTGAGCGGGCCGAGTATGTTGAAGACGGTCCGCAGCCCCAGCTCCCGGCGCGGCCCGATGGCGTGCTTCATCGCCGGGTGCAGGGCGGGCGCGAACAAAAAGCCGATGCCGATCTCGTCGAGGCACGCCTCCACCTCCTCCGCCTCCAGGTCGATCCGCACACCCAGCTCCTTGAGCACATCCGCGCTGCCGCACTGGCTGGAGACCGAGCGGTTCCCGTGCTTGGCGACGGGCACGCCGGCCGCCGCCGTCACCAGCGCCGCCGCGGTAGAGACGTTGAAGGTGTCCAGCGCATCGCCGCCGGTGCCGCAGGTGTCCACCACCTCCTCGTGCCTCGTGCGGATGCGGATGCAGCTGTCGCGCATGGCCGCCGCGAAGCCGCTGATCTGCTCCACCGTCTCGCCCCGCATCCGCAGCGCCACCAGAAAGGCCCCGATCTGCGCCGGCGTGCAGCCCCCGCTCATGATGGCGGCCATGGCCGCGTGAGCCTCCTCCCGGCTCACCGTCTGTCCCTCCACGACCTTCTCGAGCGTCTCGTTGATCATCATGCTCACCTCGCGCTCGGACTCGTCCTACGCCCTCGCCGGCTCGCGCACCGCGCCCTGCCGCGCCAGCGCCAGGAAGTTGCGCAGAAGCTGCTTGCCGGGTTGGGTCATGATCGACTCGGGATGGAACTGCACGCCCTCCACCACGTACTCCCGGTGCCGCGCGGCCATGATCTCCTCTTGGTCGCTCAGCGCCGAGACCTCCAGGCACTCCGGCACGCTGGGCGGATCGATCACCAGGGAGTGATAGCGCACCGCCTCGAAGGGATTGGGGAGGTCCGCGAAGATGGTCCTCCCATCGTGGTGGATGGGCGAGGTCTTGCCGTGCATCAGCCGCGGAGCGCGCACAATCTCCCCCCCGAAGACCTGCCCCATGCACTGGTGGCCCAGGCAGACGCCCAGGATGGGGATCTCGCCGGCGAAGCGCTCGATGGCCTCGCAGGAGATGCCCGCCTCGTTGGGGGTGCAGGGCCCCGGGGAGATGACGATGCTGTCGGGCGCCATCTCCGCGATCTCGTCCGTGGAGATGGCGTCATTGCGCAGCACCTCCACCGTCCCCCCCAGCTCCGAGAGGTACTGGTAGAGGTTGTAGGTGAAAGAGTCATAGTTGTCGATCAGCAGGATCATCGGTGCTCCTCCTTCTCATCGCTCGCCCGCTGCGATCGTCGGTCGTCTCCCCTCGCCGGGACGGAGAGGAGGGAATGGAGCGCGGCGCTCAGAGGGGTGAGGCCCGTCTTGCCTGGTCCCCTCATCGCAGCCCCGCCTCCGCCATGCGCGCGGCGTCGAGCATGGCGCCGGCCTTCATCAGCGTCTCCTGATACTCCGCGTCCGGATCGGAGTCGGCCACGATCCCGCCCCCGGCCTGGAAGTGCACCGTGCGGCCCTTGACCACCATCGTCCGCAGGGTGATGCAGGTGTCCATGGCGCCCGAGAAGCTGAAGTAGCCCACGATCCCCGCATACGGCCCCCGGTGCACCGGCTCCAGCTCCTCGATGATCTCCATGGCGCGGATCTTGGGCGCCCCGGAGACCGTCCCGGCCGGGAAGGCCGCCTGCAGCACGTCGTACTGGTCCCGGCCCTCGGCCAGCCTGCCAATGACGTTGGAGACGATGTGCATCACGTGGGAGTAGCGCTCCACCCCCATCAGCTCATCGACCTCCACGGTGCCGGGCTCGCACACCCGGCCGATGTCGTTGCGGTGCAGGTCCACGAGCATGATGTGCTCGGCGCGCTCCTTTTCGTCGCTGAGCAGGTCCTCCTCGAGCGCCCGGTCTTCGGCCTCCGACGCTCCGCGCTTGCGCGTCCCCGCGATCGGCCGGGTCACCACCTCCCCGTCCTCACAGCGCACCAGCAGCTCCGGCGAGGCCCCGATGATCTTGCAGTCGCCGAAGCTCAGGTAGTACATGTAGGGCGAGGGGTTGATGGCCCGCAGGCCGCGGTAGAGGTCGAAGGGGTCCACGTCGATCTCCGCCGACATCCGGTGGGAGATCACCACCTGGATGACGTCACCGGCGGCGATGTACTCCTTGGCCCGCAGCACCGCCTCGCGATGCTGATCCCGCGTCATCGTGGAGCGCATGGCGGAGGGGTCGGAGGGGATGCGCGCCACCTGTCCGTTCCCCGGCGGCTGGTGCTCCAGGGGCTGCTGCAGGGCGCTCACCAGCCCGTCGATGCGCTCGATGGCCTCCCAGTAGGCCTCCTGCGGGTCGCCGGTGACGTGGGCGTTGGCCACCACCCGCATCGTGCGGGTCACGTGGTCGAAGATGATCAGCGTGTCGGTGAGCATGAACTGCGCGTCGGGCAGCTCCAGGTCGTCGGGCTTCTCGTCGGGGATCTCCTCGAAGAAGCGAACCGCGTCGTAGCCGAGGTATCCCACCGCCCCGCCGTAGAAGCGATCGCAGCCGGGCACGGGGACGAACTCGTAGCGGCTCAGCATCTCCCGGATCATGTCCAGAGGGTCCTCGCCCTCCGCCAGCTCCCGCTGCCGGGAGGAGCCGTTCTCGCTGATGGTGGCCACCCGGCCCCTGGTGGTGATGACCTCCAGGGGGTCGATGCCCAGGTACGAGTAGCGCGCGATCTGCTCGCCGCCGGCCACCGACTCCAGCAGGAAGGCGTTCTCCGCGTCGCCCGCCTGGCGCAGCTTCATGAAGGCCGAGACGGGAGTGTCGGTGTCGGCCACGAACTCGCGGGAGACGGGGATGAGGTTCCCCTCCCCCGCCTTCTTCACGAACTCATACAGCGTTGGGGTGTACATTGTCCGGACCTCCGGTCGCGATGCTGACAGCGTCGCATGATCTGTCTCTCGCCATCGCCGCCGGGGCCCGACTATGGGGCTTCGCTTCGTGAGGTCCGGTCGGGGCCGCCTGCCCCACGCCTCTGACTGCGTGATGCCCCGAACGGAAACAGGCCGCGGCGGCTTCTGGGTCAAGCCCGCGGCCTGCGGTGGTCGAATCTCGCTCAGTGGCTCGTCTCGCTACGGTGGAGGCGCCGGATGAGACCTCCGCGTACACCGATCAGGCCGCGGGGGGGTAAGCGAGCCGCCCGCGGCCTGGTTCTCTTCCGGTCTTACTGCTACAGGTGAACCAGCGCTAGGCGACCCGCCGCCGCCAGCGCCAAGCCCAGCGAAGAACGACCTGCTGCCTGCAACAGTCAGTAATCATGTTTGTGAGCGTGACCATAGCAGATGAGTGTGGTGGGTGTCAAGGGCTTTTTGTGGTGTGCCCAAATCCTATAGATAGCTTGAGGTGAGGCCGTGGTGCTCCATCCGAAAGAGCAACACGCCCCGGAAACGGTCGGGGCGTAGTCTGGCCCTTGCCCCGCCCCACCTCACCGCTGCTACAGCAGTACCTTCAGTAGCGTGAGGGCGCCCAGCAGCACGCAGCCACCCGCGATGGCCCATCGCAGTCCGTGCTCCGGTATCACCCGCACCGTCGCCGCTCCCATGATGGAGGCGACGATGCCGCCGGAGACCAGGCTCCCAGCAAGCACCCAGGGGATGGCCGTTGCTGAGGCAACATAGCCGATGAGCGCGCCCACGCATGTGGCCGCCTCCGCGAAGGAGGTGATCGCGATCGCCTCCTTCGCGGCTATCCCTGTGACGATCTGGCCCGACGCCCAGCACCGCGGCTCGTGCCCAGGAGAACCTGAGCCGCAGGTGGCCGGCTCCGATAACTGCGACGCCCATCGCGGCCACGATGATGCCCGTGATCAGCTTCACCGTCTCAGCCGGCAGGTCGACGGCGACCCGCGCGGCCAGGGCACCTCCGAAGAGACCGCACAGCCCAAGCATTGCACCCAGGCGCAGCGCCCGCCCGGACGGACGCATGTCCACGTTGCCCAGCATGTGGTGGGAGATGACATTCACGGAGCCGGACAATAGCTCCTGGACCAGCACTGCGGGCACCACCGCCGACGGTGCGAGTCCGAGGAGCAGTAGCATTGGAGTAAGAGTCGTCCCGTAACCCATGCCGATCGAGCTGTCCACGTACTCGCACGCGAACGAAAGCAGCACCACGAAGGGCAGGATCGTCATGAGATCGCGTTCGGCCTCACCAGCGTCCGGGCCGCCACGCAGCGTCAACGCGATCGCGGTCACGAAGACGAAGATCGCGAAAACTGCCCACAGCGTGAGGAGCACCCTGCGGGTGATCGGTCGCGAGCCTCTCACCTGTGGCTGCTTCTCAGTCATGTCTCGGTCTGATCCCATCCCGAACTCCTCCTCGTCACCCTCCATTTCGAATGCGAGGCTATTATAGCACTCTTATCAGAGTGCTACAAGTTGAAATGAGACCCGGTGACACCACAGCTATCCCATGCTCGGGAGATGCACCTGACGGTCAGGAGGGATGGACATTGAGGAGCGTCAGTCGTGTGGCGGGTGTCTAATCACCGCGCGGTTCAATCGTCCCGTCCTTATGCGCGTCGCAGAAGCGCGAGATGACGCATTCGTGGCACCGGGGGCCCGAGGGGTGGCAGGTCTCCCGCCCGTGCTGGACCATGTTCAAGTGAAGCTGCATGTGCAGATCTCCGGGCACCGCCTCGGTTAGAGTCTCGTAGGCGTCCTCGGCCGAATCGTCCTCATCGATCCAGCCCAGCCGCCGAGAGACCCGATGCACGTGCGTGTCCACGGGGAAGAATGCCATGCCGCAGTCGAAGAGGAGCACGATGGCGGCGGTCTTGGGACCCACGCCCTTGAAGTCGCACAGGTAGCGCTCCGCCTCCTCCGGCTCCATCTCGCAGACGTGCGACAGCGACAGCTCGCCGCGCTGCTCTGCGAGCTGCTCGAGAATGGCGTGGATGCGCCTGCTCTTGGTGGGTGCCAGGCCGGCGGACTCGATGGGCTCCTCGATGGCCTCCGGCCCCGCCTCCAGGGCCTCGCGCCAGTTGGGGAAACGCTCCTTCAGGCGCCGGAAGGCCGGGACGGAGTTCCTGTCGGTGGTGTTCTGCGACAGGATCGTGCGCACCAGACTGTCCAGCGGCTCGCCGGGCTCGCGGTGCTTCTCCCCGTAGCGCTCGGCCAGCAGCTCGTCCACGCGCCGGAAGGTCCTCGGCCTCAGCCTCCTGGCCACCGTCCCACCTCACTCGTCCTCCCCGCCCGACGTATCCTCCAGCACCGGTAGGGCCTCCATCTCGCCCTCGGGATGCCGATCGAGCAGGGGCACACTCTCCACGGTCACGTTGCCCGCGGCGTCCCGCACCCGGAGCTGAAGCTCCGTCTCCTCCTCGGGGACCTCCGGCAGGGAGATTGTGAACAGCTCCCGCCGGGAGTCCAGCATCCCGTCCCTGACCGGGGCCGCCCGCCACCGCTCCTCGCCGCCGAAGGTCCAGTCGATGGAGGTGAGGCGACTCAGCTCGTCGGTGGCCAGCCCCATGAGCTGCAGTCGCTCGTCGCCCCGGCGCGGTCGCGTCAGCAGCGTGAGCGTGGGATAGCCGTTGTCCACTGTCACGTCGCGGACGATGACCTCCTCGGTGGCGGCGTCGCCCGGGTTGCTGGGCTCATCGCTCACCTCGATCCGCAGGCAGTACCGCCCGTCCTTGACCTCGGAGGTGTCCCACTTCCAGGAGTCCTCGCCCTGCAGGGCCTTCAGCTCCCTCCACTCCTCACCGCCCTGGATGCGCGAGAAGATGGTCACCGCCAGCGTGTCCCCGTCCTCGTCCTTGGCCTTCCACGAGATCTCGTACTCCCCGCGCATGGCCCCGCCGGGCTTGGGCTTTGACACCTCCAGCGTCGGCCTGCGGTTGCGGGGCAGGTAGAGCACCTCCATGCGGGTCAGCACCGGGCTGGCGGACGGCTCCCCGGCCATGCGCAGACGATACTGCAGGAAGCGCGCCGGCGGCGCCGTGATCCGCCCGCCCGGTTCGATCAGCCCCCGGATCCAGGCGCTCCAGCTTCCGTCGTCAGGAGTCTTGCTGTTGCCT
>JBNGDZ010000305.1:0-6310 GCA_049975765.1 Armatimonadota bacterium | reverse complement strand
CGCCCTCCACGAACGGCTCCCTGTAGCCCCAGTAGGTGCGGCCGCCGCCCCCGTAGGCGCCATGTGCGTTCTCATAGTAGCCGATAACGTTGAAGCCGGTCTCCTTCCACAGCGCGAAGGAGTCCTCCCGGGCGCTGCTGGCGCCGTCGTTGACGTCCAGGATGATGGGGAAGAACGGCTCGTCATCGGCGGAGAAGCCTGTGCTCGGCAGATCCGCGAACCTGCTCGGCTCCGCGGCGGGCCAGAAGCCCTGGCGCGGAGCAGCCGCCTGGATCGGGGCGTCCGAAAGCCTGATCCAGTCCACGCGCAGGTCACCGTAGAGGCTGGACCTTCCCCACGCCTCCGGAAAGCCGAGGGAGAAGCGGAATAGGCCCTCCTGGGTCTGCTGCAGCGTCCCGGCCGGGACCTGATAGACGCCGGTGCGCCACACCTTGTCGTTTCTCGCGCCCAGCTCGCCCAGCCGCACGTAGGGATAGCCCAGCAGCTCAGCGTTGTCCCGCCCGGTGAAGGCGTAGACGCCGGCGGAGCTGCCCTCGTGCGGGAAGCGCTCCGTCCCGTAGTAGGCGTCACGCGTCGGCGAGAGCACGGTGTCCTTGTAGCGCACCGCCAGATGCAGGTCCGCCGCGTTGCGCCCGTCATCGGTGAGGTCGAACTCCTCGGCGTGGGCGTGGAAGTCGCCGTAGAGGTCGCCCAGCACGATGCGGAATGAGATCCAGCCCTCCCGGCCGTGGTGCGCGTTGCCAAACAGCTCCAGGCCGTCGGGCCGATCGGGGTTCTCGCAGCAGGCGAAGGACTGCCAGCGGCCGGACTCTGCGGGGATGAAGAGGCCCGACTCCGGGTCGGTGTCATCGTCATCGCCCAGGTCGTTGAACAACGCGACCGCGGCATCGGCGGGCCCCGGTGGGCTCAGGAGCACCGTCGCGGCTGTCAGAGCGATGCAGCAGATCAGCGGGCAGCGTGACATGGCTCAGCCCCTTGTCGCGGCGAATACGGATGCACACCACCCGTGCGCCTCGCGGGTGCGCAGCATCTGACCTTCGGGATGCGGGCCGCCGCCGATACCGCGTGGGCCACAGAATCGGTCAGGCGACCAGGGCCCTGCTACTGCAGGGCGCGCCGAGTGGCGCCGGCCGGCAGCGTGCCGGGATAGACGCCGGCCAGGAAGGCGGGGTCGATGTAGTTCTCGCCGGTGCCGCTCCACATCATCTGCGACTTGCGCGTCCCGCCGTCGTCGGCGTCATTGATGCCGAGATCGAAGCCCAGTCCGCCCCAGTTCGCGCCGCGCCGCGCCTCAATCGCGCGCAGGGGCAGCTCCACACGCACGCGATAGCCGTCCTGGGATTGAGCCGCCAGCACCGAGATGTCCCGCAGATCGCGAGGCACCGCGTGCATACTCCGCCAGCGTGCCTGACTACCGTGGTCCGCCGGCGGGATGACCTGCAGCGCCAGCACGTCGCTGCTGTAGACCGGCTGGCCCTGGTGCCGGCCGTCGCGCAGGTCCAGATAGAGCTCCACGGAGTCTCCCCTGGAGGGGTCGGTGAGGTCAGCGACCGTGACATCGTCGTCGGTCACGTGGATCTCGAAGCGGAGGCTCTCGGACTGCCTGGTTACACGGAAGCGAGCGGACAGATCGTCCTCGCCTCGCCACAGGTGCCGACCCAGAACGAGGGCGTTGGCGCCGACCTCGTGCCACTGCGATTGCGTGGCCGCCTCAGAGTTGTCCTCCGGCGGTCGCTCCGCGGTCTCCGCCGTCTCCGTGGTGGCAGAATGGGGGAGGAGGGCGCTGACTGCCGGGGCCATCACCAGCCAGCCGGTGTCGAAGCTGCCGTAGCCATCGCCGCGCACGAACAGGTGCACGGGGGTGGAGAAGGCGTGGCCCGCGGGGAGGTCATCCGGCACTCGGAAGCGACCCTCGACTATCGTCCTGCCCCCCTCCGGGAGGCTGCCCGTGAACACCGTGCACTGGCGCCCGAACTCGATGCGGGCCTCCCACGTGGTGGTCTGGGCCGCGGTGCTGACGATCTCGGCGCGGATCCCGCACGTGTCCTCTGCGGAGACGGTCGTGCCCCGCGAGAGCGTGCAGGTGAAGGGCGGCTCGGCCCCGGTGGCATGATCGAAGGCTCCCAGCAGGGCCTTGGCCATGATAACGTGCGTGAAGCTGCCGGGGTGGCTCTCAAAGGGGAAGGAGCTGCGGAAGTCGTGGGGACCCGCGCCGATGGCCCGGTGGAAGTCCGCCCATGGTACCCCCTGGCGAGTCGCCACATCGCGGGCGGTGCTCGACCACCTGTTCTCGCCCATGACCTCGGCGATCGGGGGCAGGCAGGCGATGACCAGCGCGTTGGTGGCCTCGCTCAGCCAGGCCAGCAGCTCATCGAAGTCGCGCCGGAAGTCGGCCAGCGACCTGCCGAAGCCCTTGTCATTGCCGCCGAACTGGACCACGACCAGGTGGGGGTCGCGGTCGATGACCCGGCTCCGAGCGATGCCCAGCGCCTCCCCCGTGGTCTGGCCGGGGGTGGCGACGACGATGTGCTCCAGCCGGCAGCCAGGAAAGCGATACCTCAGGCAATCCACGAACATGCGCTGGAAGACGTGGGTGCCATCGGTCCCCCAGCCGTCGCTTATGGAGTCCCCGAAGATCACCACACGGGTGGGCTGCCCCTCGCGAAGACGCTGCACGAGCGCCTCGCCGCGACGCTGCATCTCCAGGTTGATCTGCTCCGGAACCGCCACGACCTGGCAGTGCGCCGCCAATGGCGCCAGGATCAGGCACAGGCAGACGGCCAGCCGACAGTGGGGCCCGATCTTCATCGCACGCGCTCCTCCGGCCTCGCATCATCCCCGCGATGGAATGCTCGAGCAGCCACACGTTCGCCGATCCCCAGGCCCCGACCTTCACTGCTGCGGATGGCCGCGCGCTTGGGACGGCACGGAGGAATCGCCGCGGTTACGCTGAAGGCTGACGCGCCACGCGTGTGAGGCAGCGCAGCGGCCTGATGCTGAGAGGAGCGATCGCATGGCACCGCCGGCGGAGTTCGAGCCACTGGGAGGCGAGAGATACCCCGACGCCCCGGAGGAGCAGCTCCGGGCGCTGGAGACGGATGAGCAGATGCAGCGCTTCACGCAGTCGCGGGAGCGGCTGGCCTCCGATCCCTACCGGCCGCTGTACCACTTCTCCGTGCCCGAGAACCGCCTCAACGACCCCAACGGCCTGTGCCAGTGGCAGGGCAGCTACCACCTGTTCTACCAGTTCTGGCCCGACGGGGCCGACCGCGTCCACTGGGGCCACACCGTCAGCGATGACCTCGTGCACTGGGAGGACCTGCCGGTCGCGATCTACCCTACGACCGAGAGGGACTGCTACAGCGGCCAGACGGTCGTGGAGCCGGATCGCGTCATCGCCATCTATCACGGCACCGGGTCCGGCAACGCCATCGCGACCGCCGGCGACCCGCTGCTGCTGAACTGGGAGAAGCACCCGGGCAACCCCGTCATCCCCATCACCCCCGACGGGGAGCCCTACCGCGTCTTCGACCCCTGCATCTGGAAGGAGGAGGACGGCTACTACTGCCTCTCGGGAACCTACACAGGCGGGGACCGCGGGAGCAACTGCCGGAACGTTGACCACCTCTTCCGCTCGCAGGACCTGGCGGACTGGGAGTGGCTGGGGCCGCTGATTGAGGATGGCTTCCACACCGAGCCGGGCGAGGACGGCGCGGTGCCCAACTTCTGGCCCATCGGCAACGGCAGGCACATGCTGCTGTTCTTCAGCCACAAGCGCGCGGCGCAGTACTACGTGGGCCAGTACGACCGCCAGGCCCATCGGCTCATCCCCGACTACCACGGCCGCATGAACTACGGTCCGCTGGTGCCCGGCTGCCTGCACGCGCCCTCGGCCACGATCGACGACAGCGGGCGGTTCCTCGCCATCTTCAACCTCCACGAGGGGAGGGCCGGAGGCGAATGGAGCGGCATGATGACGCTGCCGCGGCACCTGTCGCTCGACGCCGAAAACGCACTGCGCATCGAGCCCGTGCCGGAGCTGGAGGCGCTGCGCGGCGACCGCGCGCAGATTGATGCCATGGAGATCCCGGCCAACAGGGAGGTCGTGCTCGACGGGATCGAGGGCAGGGCGATGGAGATCGCGGCCACCATCGAGCCCGGCTCGGCGCGCGAGGTGGGGCTGAACGTCCTGCGCTCGTCCCAGGGCCAGGAGCAGACGACCGTCACGCTCTACCGCGGCGTCGGCTTCGGCGACGCCGGCAACTGCCTGCTCGGGATCGACATCTCGCGCGGCTCACTGGGCCCGGACGTGCAGTCGCGCCCCCCGGAGGTCGGTCCGCTGCGCCTCAAAGAAGGTGAGCCGCTGGAGCTGCGTATCTTCCTGGACCGAAGCTGTATCGAGGTCTTCGCCAACGGGAGGCAGTGCCTGACCCTCCGCGTCTATCCCGACCGCGAGGACAGCACCGGCGTGTCAGTATTTGCGCGCGGGGGCTCGGCGCGGCTCTCGTCGCTGGAGACCTGGCAGATGCAGAGCATCTGGCCGGAGCTCAGCGATGGCGAGTGGACATAGTGGTCAGTAGCGGGGAGCCGCCGCGCGCTGACGGGAAGGACACTCGGCAGGGTTCGCTGTCGCGATGATGGGGACCGTCCTCTGCAGATCGCATCACGGAGCGTGGGTTCTGCGTGGCTCTCTCGACACCGAAGGCGCTGCCAGGTTCGCCTCGGGTTCCCAGGTGGAGGGGCCGCGGGGCGCGCAGCGCCCGTTGAGGCCTGTGAGCGCAGCAAACGGGCCGAAGGTTCCGCCCCGGCCCAGGCCACTCGGAGCCCCTCGCCGGCGGCCCCTCCATGGCATCAGCAGGCGTGGCTTGTGACAGGGCACAATACACGTTCACCTGCCGCTCAGCACCAGACGGGGGGCCAGCCGCGGCGGTCGTATCTTCAGCCCTCGAAGACCGGCTGGACCTCGACGAAGCTGAACATGGTCTCCTGGCCGATGGGCCCGCCCGGCTCAGCGTCACTCTGCCAGTCGGTCAGCGTCAGCCGGGCGGTGGGGCGTGTGGCGCGGAACTGTAGGTAGTGGTAGGTCATGTAGAAGGGATGCTCGCGGGTGAAGGGCTGCGGGCCGCGGGCGCTTATGAACGGGTGCGAGAAGGCCCCCTCCTGCACGTCAGCGCCCTCTACGGCGACGGTCACGGCACAGGGCGCCTCCCGGGACTCGCCCGCCAGCAGGTCCTGATGGTCGGCGGTGATGACCTTGAGCGAGTACAGCCGCCCCGGCTCGAGGCTCGTAATCTGCTGACTGACGGCGTTCGGCCCCTCGGCGCTTCGTGTCATGACGAGGAAGGTCTCCCCCATGCTCGCCCACGGGTATCGGCCCTGCAGCGTCCCGTAGCCGGTGAACTCGCCGGTGGTGATCCGCCCCTCCTGCGCCGGGCTCACCTCCCAGTGCTGTGTGCCCTGCTCGAAGTCGGGGTTGAGCACGTGCCTGAGCTCGTATGGGTCAGCCAGCAGCGGCTCGGTGCGCCCCTCGATGCAGTAGTGCCGTAGCAGCGCGCCCATGACGTCGAGGATCTCCTCGTTCACGTAGTTGGCGCGGTAGGGCTGCACGCCCCACAGCCCGAACCAGGCCGGGTCGGTGGCCAGCACCTGCATCTGCATCTGCAGGTGTACGCGGAAGTCGGCGTTCGGGCAGCGATTGGTGGTGCAGTAGGGCAGGTAGGCGTACATGATCGTCATGATCGCCCGCCGCAGGCAGCCCGGATAGGCGTCATCCCACCCCTCGGCATCGCTCAGCAGCAGCGCCTCGATCTGCTCGCGGTCCTCCTGCTCGGTGGGCAGCTCGCCGATGTAGCGCTCGATCGAGAACGGCCACCCGGCGGCCAGCGTGGTCTTCATGAACAGCTCAGCCACGTCGGTCCCGTACATTCGGACCACGAACGGTATCCACATGCGGCCGGCGAACGCGGGGTCCTCGGAGAGCATCGCCGCAGAGCGGGCCGTCGCGATCAGCCCCTCGTCACCAAAGCCCGGCCCGTACTCATCGACCTGCATCCCCGAGAGCCGCTCGGTCCCCCAGCCGGGGGCGCTCCGCCAGTACTGCAGCGTCTCCTCGGCGTCCGGCGATCCCTCACCGCGCAGGCCGGGAGCGGTGCGGTTCAGGATCCAGCTCCGGCCCATCCCGACCCACTCGGCGGCCTCAGGCAGGTCCGCCTGGTGGCTCTCGATCATGTTGCAGCTCGGCCGCGTCCAGTCGCTGAGCCGCTCCCAGGTGTGTCTGCCGAAGGGCTCAATCCGCGGCCCGGTGGGGTAG
>JBNGDZ010000304.1:0-6329 GCA_049975765.1 Armatimonadota bacterium | reverse complement strand
GATGATCGCGATCACCACCAGCAGCTCAATCAGTGTGAAACCCCTGCGCGTCCCCATCGTCTTCAACTCCTCCAAGCGGTGACGATCCACTGTGCGGCACTGCAACTCAAGTGTAGTTCGCGGCCACAGGCTGTCAAGGGAAAGAGCAAACTCCTCCGCGAGAGCCGAGATTCCCGCTCCAGAGCGCTGGCCGACGGTCGGCGTGCAACCAACACGCCGCCGGTTAGCGGAGTCAGGCGCGAGCACAAGGGGCGCCACGAGGCAGGATCCTCCCCGGCATGCGCCTACTCGTCTTCCGGGAAGCGGACGGTCACCACCAGGTCGTGAACCTGCGCGCCGGAGGTGCCCGGACTGCGCAGGCGGACCGCGCGCCAGAGCGCCTCACCCTTCGAAGGCGAGTTCGCCGCCCCGAAGGAGACTGTGTTGCGACCGCCGGCCGGCTGCGTGAACATGCCCTCGCCATCGATTCGCAGCTCCCCGTCCACATAGATGCGGATATCCTCGCCCTGCACCACCACCCGGTAGGTGTGATAGGCGTCCGTGGTGTCCATGTCGTAGCGCAGACCCGTGTGGTATGTGCCGATGTGGTCGGGGTAGAGCGTGACCCGCTCGGTCGCCACGCCGTTACGCACCGTGAGGTTGTTCCAGCCCGAGATGACCCTGACCTCGGCCTCTGCCTCAGCAGGGCGCTCAGGCAGGGCGCCCCATGGGTAGCTGAAGTAGAGGTAGTCGCCCGGCTCGGTGCCGCGATCGGCCACCAGCAGCGCGTCATCCTGCATCTCGGCGAAGACACGCTCGCCGCGGAAGCGGCCATGTCCCCAGGGCATTCCCGGAAGCGCTTCGGCCGTCCACTCCACGTCCCAACGGCTCTGTTGGGCCTCATCCTCGATGGGGACCGACGAGAGCTCGAAGCGGTTCTCGCCGGGGCGCAGCAGCCCCTCGGGCAGCGGGAAGTGCAGCCACTGCTCCTCGACGCTCCGCTGCCGGAGCTGCCGCCCGTTCAGGCGCACGCGTACGTCCGCGGCTCCGATGGCCGCCACGTGGCAGACGGCCTCAGGCCTCAGTCCTCGGTCCCGGGCGGCGCTGAGGTCGTCGCCGATGTAGAGAGGGATCATCCGGCTTGCTCCCGCGCTCAGGGAGATCGGGTGCTCGGGCGTCAGGATGGGCAGGTTCCGCCACTGGCTGCCATTGGCGACCCAGTAGTCAGGATTGCCGTAGGACGGGCCCTCCCCGCCTCGCACGGTGGCGAAGTAGGTCTTGTCCAGGCCAGCGAGCACCTCGGGCTCGCCGATCTCATGGAGGAACTGCATGCGCGGGTTGAACATGTTGAACAGGTAGATCCCGTTCACGCCGGCCTGCCACGCGCGGGCGGCGCGGGCCCGATAGCTGTCCTGCGAGCGCCGGTTGAAGCTCGTGGTGTCCGCCTGCACCCTCGAATCGCTGAGCCCCGCGTACACCCTGATCCCGTGACGGTGGCCCAGCTCCACGAGGTAGCTCCACGGGTTCATGCGGAAGTACCCGCTGCCGGTCATCAGGTCCACGAGGCCCTCGGAGAGCCACGCCTCCAGGTCGAGCCCCATCGCCCGCGCAAGCGGCACCGAGTCCGGCACGCGTATCGCGACGAGTATGGGCCGGCCGCGCTCCCGGCCCACGCGCTCGGTCATCTCCCGAACGCCGCGCACGAAGCCGGTCATGATCGCGATCTGCTCATCAGTTGCGTGCTGGCCCCAGGCGACGGTCCGGAAGTAGCAGGGGTGGCGGAAGAAGTCCATCTCGATGCCGTCCACGTCGTAGTTGCGGCAGACCTCCTCGATGACGGCAAGCATCTGCCGGCGCACCGGCTCGTGGCTGTAGTCCACCTGCGACCACGCACCGTGTGGGGGCGGGTCGTCCTTTGTGCTCATCAGGCACTCGGGGTGCTGCCGCTTCCACTCGGAGACCAGCTCCGGACGCCCGGCATCATGCCGGTCGTTCATGCGCTCCGACCAGAAGATCTCCACGTCGTTGTCGCGGCACCACTCGATCATCACCTGCAGCGGATCGGTACCCTGCTGGATCAGCGCGGGGACGACGTTGCTCTCGTAGCGCCCATCGGTCCGGGTGAACGTCTCGCCGACCTCGGTGCGGTGGCTGTGGCGCGAGAACGTACCCCGGTTCGTGCAGTAGAAGATCGTGTCAACGTGCGTGTCCTCCAGGCCGATGGTGCGGGCGGCGAGCATGCCCTGGCGCGTGGGCTGTTTGGCCGCAACGACCGCGTCCCCGCCATCATTGTTGAGTATCACGCGCCGCTGGCGGTCCAGCATCTGCTCTCGTTGGCGCTCGAACGCGTCGTCATCCTGTGCATGTGCTACCGACGGGACCGTGGCCGCGCCGATCGCCACCGCCAGCACGAAAGCACTCGTGTGTCTCACTTCGATCACCTCGGGTGGGGGCGCCGGACGCCCACTTGGGCATCAGAGGCGCCGGCGGAGCTGGCGCTGCGTCCATCCGCGGCAGATGGCAGGATCCTTGAACCTGTGTCCGCGTTTCGCGGCTCGCGTTGGCTTACCTGCAATTGATGGCTGATACGTGTCACGCGCCCATCTCCTGCTCCAGACCAGGTGAAGCCCCCACTTCCCGCGAAGACACGTGCGCCGGTCGTACGGAGCCTCCGTGCAGACGCCGGAGTGCGGACTTCGCAGAGGCGCACTTCACGACTGCAGCGGATCGCTGATGCACTCGCGGACAGAAGCGCGCACTGACCTCGGCCGGTGGAGGGTTCTGCTATGCGAACGATAGGTCTCTGTGCCGTGGCACTGCTGGCGATACTGCCCTGCGCCGCCCAGGTGGACCTGATACGCGATGGGGCGGCGCGCGGGCAGATCGTCCTAGAGGCGGATGCTCACGAGAAGATCGCGCTGGCCGCCGAGGAGCTGAATCTCTACCTACAGAGGATGTCGGGCACGAGACTCCCCGTCAACGAGCGGCCGGTGGCGGGCGCCTATCCGGTGTACCTGGGGGCTCCCGATGCCCGGTGGGGTGAGGAGGCCGAGCTGCGATCGCTCACCTTCGACGGCTTTGTGGTCGAATGCACCGGGCAGCGGCTCGTCCTGGCGGGGAATGTCCCCGAGGGCACTCTCAACGCCGTCTACTGGCTGCTCGAGCAGTTGGGCGTGCGGTGGTTCATTCCGACTGAGCTGGGTGAGAACGTGCCCGAGATGGCGACTGTCGCCATCCCCCAGATGCACCGGCGTGTGGAGCCGCGCTTTCCGTGCCGGCGCAACCATGGGATAGACCGCTCCATCCGCGGTGAGGGCGAGAAGTGGCGGCGGCGCATCCGCATCACCAGCCACGATCTCAACGTGCCCTTCAACCGCTACTCCCACAACCTCTCGCGGATCGTGCGGGTCAGCGAGCACGCGGCTGAGCACCCGGAGTACTTCCCGCTGATCAACGGGACGCGGCGTATCCCAACGCAGGGCCACGGCTGGCAGCCGTGCACCACCAACCCGGAGGTTGTTCAGCTCGCGATCGAGGCGGCGCACCGCTGGTGGCAGCAGCACCCCGAGGCGAACTTCTTCTCGGTGGGGATGAACGACGGGCGCGGCTGGTGTGAGTGTGAGCGCTGCACGGCCCTGGACATCCCCGGCCACACCTTCCGCGGGCGAGACGTGAAGTCCGAGCGCTACTTCACGTTCGTCAGGCAGGTCGCCGAGGCGGTGCGCCGGACGCACCCGGAGAAGTTCATCTCCTGCATCGCATACTCGAACGTCGAGCCCGTGCCCCGCGGTGTGGAGCTGCCCGACAACGTCCTGGTGGTCATCACCCAGGACGTGGGGGCGTGGCACGATCCGGAGTACGCGCAACGGGACAGGGAGCTCGCCCGCGCCTGGACGGAGGCCGCGGGGGCCTTTGGCGTCTACAACTACACCAGCCAGATGTGGCTGCTGCCGCGCTTCTATCCCCACATGATGGCCGAGGCGCTGCGCTTCTACGACGAAATCGGCGCGGTGGCGATCACCAACGAGTCCTGGCCGACGTGGTGGTACTGCGGGCCGATGATGTATCTGCGCGCGAAGCTAATGTGGGACCCCCAGCAGGACCCGGACGCGGTGCTCGATGAGTACTACTCGGGCTTCTTCGGGCCCGCGCGGGAGCCGATGAGGCGCCTCTACGAGCGCTTCGAGGAGTGCATGATGACCCAGCGCGAGGGCCGGTGGTTCTACGGCATCAGCTCGGTGCCCGAGCAGATCGCGCTGTGGACGCCCCAGCGGTTGGAGGCCAGCATCGCGGACCTGCAGGAGGCGAGGCGGCTGGCAGGGCATGAGCCCTACGCCGCGCGGGTGCAGTTCGTGGCGGAGGGCTTCGCCTTGACGGAGGGGATCCTGCGGGAGTACTGGCAGGCCGAGCGCGTGCGGGAGATGGCGAGCACCGCCGACGTGGAGACAGGCGCCCTGCTTGACGAGCTTGAGACGCTCGCGCGGCTGACGGCGACGCGCAGGGCCACCATGGATGAGGTGATGCGGGATGAGCTGCTCTCGGGCATCTACGAGCGGCTCATCAACGAGCGTGGCAGTCGTCTCAACTCCTGGAAGGGCGACATCAACTCCGCGTTCGCGAGAGCGCTGGCGACGCTCCACTCCCGCGGTGATGGGGAGCTTGCCCGGCGCCTGCAGCGAATTGCGGCGCAGGCTGACGAGAGCGTGGCCGCCCAGTTCCGGGCCTTGGCCTGGATCATCGACAATCCCGACGCTCCGAACCTGTGCCCGAACCCGGGATTTGAGGACACCGAGGGGGAGGCGCCGGAGGGCCTGGACTGGGTGACCAGCGAGACGCCGCCGGGCTGGTCGAAGTGGTCGATCCAGGACAGAACCGAGCGGGTCACGTGGGAGCAGGAGGGCGGGCGCACAGAGCCGCGGTGCGGCAGGATCGCCGGCGCGGAGCTGAGCACGCTCATCGCGAGCATCCCCGTCGAGCCGGGCGAGACGTACTACGTGGCGGTGTGGGCCAGAGCCATCGGCTCACGGGAGCAGGTCCCACGGCTCGCGATCAAGTGGAAGGACGCCGGGGGCGCCTGGGTCCGCCAGGACGCGGGCCTGGACGTGTCGGGCGCGGGCGGCGGGGACCGCTGGCAATTGCTCGGGAGTGTGGTGGCCGTTCCGGAGGGCGCAGCTCGGCGCATCTTCATGCCCCGGGCGCTCGACCAGCAGGAGGGAGACGTGGTGATCTTCGACGACGCGCGCGTCATCCGCATCCCGGACGACCTGTGAGGCCCGCGGCGGGCGCGAACTGTGCGATGATGTACCCGTGCCTGACCGCTGCGGGACCTTTGGGCACGGCAGCGCCCCGAGGGCTCCTGCAGGTCGCCTGGCTGACCCCTGCGGGGACGGTGTGCGATGCGCGAAGGGTTCGGGGCGCGAGCTGCGAACTGACCTGGTGACCGATGGCCGCGCCAGGGTGCGTGGCCCTATCACTGATCCGGCGTGCGCTCCGTGCGCCGGGCGGGAGGTCGTGTGCATGAAGCTGTCGCTGCTGACCTACAACCTGGGTAGGGACTTCGAGCTCGATGAGCTGATTCGCATCTGTGAGGCGTACGACTACGATGGGATCGAGTTCCGCTCCGGGGTGGGGCCGCACGGCGTCGAGCTGTCGGCCAGTGAGGCCGAGCGGGCCGAGATCCGAGAGAAGATGGAGGCCAGCCGGCTGGAGATCGCCGGCATCGGCACGAGCTGCCGCTTCGAGTCGCTCGATGACGGTGAGCGCCAGGAGCAGATCGACGAGGCCAAGGCCTTCATCGACCTGGCGGCGGAGGTCGGCTGCCCGCGCATCCGTGTCTTCGGCAACAGCTTCCCGGAGGGCGCCGACCGGGAGGTGGTGGTGCGCAACGTCGGCGAGGCCCTGCGTGAGATCGCGGAGCACGCCGAGCCCACGGGGGTGGACGTGAATCTGGAGCTGCACGGCGACTTCTCGTACTGGAAGTACAGCCTGGACGCGGTGGAGATCGCCGACCACGTGCGCGTGGGCATCGTCTACAACTGCAACGTCTCCGAGCTCGCCTACGGCTCCATCGGCCAGTTCCTCAACCCCATCGCGCCCTACCTTCGACACGTGCACATGCACGAGCTGGAGAATGTGTACCCGTACCGACTGCTGTTCCGCTGGTTGAAGGACATCGGCTACACCGGCTTCTGCTCGGTGGAGTCAGACACGCCCAGCCCGGACGCCGAGCGCATCATCCACATCTACAGCCTGCTGTATCGGGCGTGGGCGGAGAGTGCGTAGTGGAGGGGCCGAGAAGCGCGGCTCTGTCGGGTACCGGCAGCCCGCTCGGTGAGTCAACCAGGTGGCCG
>JBNGDZ010000303.1:0-6341 GCA_049975765.1 Armatimonadota bacterium | reverse complement strand
CCTGCGCCTGCTGCCGGAGCCGCCAGAGGAGGGTCCCTACCCGGACCGCGACGTGACGCCGGAGCCTCCGCCGCAGGGGAACCTGGCGATGAACTACGCCGGGCTCAGCGCCCACCGCCGCGAGGACTGGCTGGTGGCCGTCCACGGCTATGGCAGGTACTTCTGGGGCACGGAGATCTACGCCAACGTCAACGCCTTCGGCGGCTACATCGGCGCGGGCGACATCTACGTGCTGTCCGCGGGCGAGCCGATCTCCCTGGAGGGCAGCGGTTACGTTGCGGAGGGCTGGGACTGGAGCCGATTCGACGGCACCACCGTGGTCTATCTCCCCATCGACGAGGTCCGGAACCCGAAGAACGGCACAGTGCATCCCCGGACCGAACACACATTCGTGGGCGGGCTCTCGCATCGAGGCCGCAACGGCTGCTTCGTCATGCAGACGCAGGGGCCGGAGTGGCTGGCGCCGGGGCTGCGCGCGAAGAAGACCTACTTTTTCATCGATGACCGCATCATCTGCCTGGGCGCGGGCATCACGGCCGATGACCCGGATCATCCCGTGCAGACGAACCTCTTCCAGCGCCATCTCCCGCAGCCGGAGCTTTCCGTGACAGTCAACGGTGAGACGCTCCTCGGCCTCGGTGTCGAGCGTTCGCTCCCGGCCGACCGCGCGGGCTGGCTGATCGACACCGTGGGCACCGGCTACCTGATCCCGGCCGGGCAGTCGGCCCACGTGGCGCGCACGCACCAGCGCTCCCGCGACCCGGACGATCGGAAGGACACTGAGGGGGACTTCGCCACCGCGTGGCTCGACCACGGCCCGGCTCCCGCATCGGGCGCATATGAGTACGCCATCATCCCCCGCGCGACACCGCAGCGGCTACGGCGGTTGGCGCAGGCGCTCGACGCCGGGCCGCGCCCGTGGGAGGTGCTGCAGCGGGACGAGCGCGCGCATCTGCTCCGCGACCGGACCTCAGGACTCCTGGGGCTCGTGCTCTTCGAGGCCGGGAAGGTGCAGCCGGAGCTGCCCGTGCTCGAGGTCGATCGGCCCTGCCTGCTGATGCTGGAGCCCCAGGGCGAGCGCCTGTGGCTGACAGTCTGCGACCCGGACCTGAACCTGGCGGAGAGCGTCAGTCGGCCGCGGGCGCTGCAGGTGACGCTCCGCGGCGCCTGGGCACTGAGAGAGCACCCTTCCGAGATGCGCCTGGCACGGCGTACCGATGACAGGACGGTCCTGCAGATCACCTGCCACGACGGCTTCAGCTTCAGCGCTCAGCTCGCGCCGGCCCGCGGGGAGTAGGCCGGCGGTCCGAGATCACGCGCCCTGCAGCGGCAACTCGATCCAGCGCCCCTCGTCCGCAGAGCGTAGCACCGCGCGCAGGATTTCGACGGACTTGCGTCCCTCGTCGGCAGGGCAGGCCGGCTCGCGCTCGCCGCGGATGCAGCCGACCATGTCCTCAACGATGTTCTGCGGCCACGGCGGGAGAGGCTCCTCCTCCCAGTCCTCATCGAACTCCCACATCGCCAGCCCCTCTCTGTCGAGCAGCGCGGCGCCGTCGGTTCCATGGAAGCACACGCGCGTGATCTGCCCGCCGGTGAAGGTCGTGGTGGTCACGATGCTGCCGCGGGCGCCGCTGTCGAACTCCAGCATCGCCAGCGCCGTGTCCTCGGTGGCGCAGTTCTCATGCGCGAGGACCTCGTAGTGGCCGCACACCCGCCTGACCGGCCCCATGACCCACTGCATCAGGTCCACCTGGTGGATCCCCTGGTTCGCCAGCGAGCCGCCGCCGTCCAGCTCCCAGGTGCCCCGCCAGCCGGCGTAGTAGTCCTCGTCGCGGAACCACTTCAGCTCCACGGTCGCCAGCAGAGGCCGGCCGAAGCGCCCCTGGTGCATGGCCCGCGCGATCCGCCGCGGCTCATCCGCGTACCGCCGGCCGAAGTCCACGGCATAGATCAGGCCCGTCTCCTCCGCGACCGCCATCGCCTCATCGATCACGTCCAGGCGCACGTCCATGGGCTTGGTGGTGGCCGCGTGCTTGCCTCGCCGCATGCAGTCGATGGCCATCCTCGCGTGCATGCCCGACGGCGTCATCACCAGCACGCAGTCGATGTCATCACGCTCTGCCATCTGAAGGTAGTCCGTGTACGCCTCACATCCCATCTCCTCAGCGAAAGGCTCCAGCCGCGCCTCATCTATGTCGCAGACCGCCACCAACTCCGCGTCGGGGCACTCCGCGGCCATCTTCGCCCGACTCCGTCCCACGCCGAGACCGATCACGCCGAACCCGATCGTGTCACTCACTCTCATCGCTCCCTCCATGTGATCATCCCGATGGGGGATTCCGCGCTCGCGCTGACGGGACCTTGCGTTTTGAGCTGTGTATCCGTATCCGAGATCTGACGGCTTTCGGGCAACGGAAAGCGGTCAGCACTCAGATCAGCGCTCACCAGCGGGCCTGAGAGCCCGCGTCGGGCGTAGGAATGCCCGACCTCCGTACGACACGGCCGTCGTGCACAGCCCGGCGGAGTCCTTGCGGTACAGGAGGGCCGGCCTTCCCAAGCAGGCCATCGCCCAAAGGGCGATGGGCGTTCGCGCGGTACGACACGGCGCCCGAGCAGAGTCGCACCTGCCGATCCCGCAAGACCGTGAGCAGGCTCCCAGCCTGCCGCCGTCCTCCCCCTCTGACCCAGACGATGCGGGGAGGCTAAGTAGCCTCGCCCCGCGGAGACCGGTGCTCTGAACCATCGCGCAAGCTGACGCCTCCGCCCTCGTTCGGAACGGAGAGGGGGATGCCCCACGCATTCGGGCAGGAGGTGAGGCGCCACTGAATCTCGGTGCAGCGCCACCCTCACAGCTCCGACAGCTCCGTCAGCGCCTGGAGGATCTCGATGCGCACCTGGTCCTGGACCGCCCGGTCCTTGGGCTGATCCCAGGTGTAGTTGGGCTCGGAGTCCATGGCCATCACGCGCTCGACGGCCGTGTCCAGCAGCTCCCGCGCCGCGGTCAGGCGCGCGCCTTCGACCCCACGGCCCTCAAGCTCCTGCACGCGGCTCTCCAGCATGGTCAGGTACTCGTAGTCCTCAACGCCCTCGCGGATGGCCTCCATGTACTTGGCGGGAGTGTTGGAGGTGTCATCGATGTAGGTCGGGCAGTAGGGCCCATTGCCCTGCGCGGGATACTCGTTCCAGCACGAGACCCCGCCGGTGTCGGTGAAGCACCAGAAGCACGAGCCCCTGGCGCCGATGCCGAAGGCGTGCCACTCCTGCATCAGGTAGTAGCTGAAGGGATCGAAGCTGCGGGCGGGGCCGTCGGCGCTGTAGAACCACAGGTCCCTCCCCGCGGCCTGCTGCTCGGCCAGAAGCTCGGTGTACCACTCGCCTCTGGTCATGTACTGGCGCCGATAGGGGCAGAGCACGTCCACGCTTTCGAACATCGCCACCACATGCTCTTCGAGGCTTGGAGGCTGCGGGTCCTCCCAGGTCACGATCTCCGGTGCCGCGGCCTCGATGGCCTCCGCCCAGGCGATAATGGTCTCGTACTGCCCGCGGTCGTGGGGCTCGTCAACCAGCAGCAGGCCAAGCTGGCTGGCCTCCAGGCCCAGCTTCTGCATGTGATCGGCCCAGAAGCGCGCCCAGGCGCCGACCTTGCGGTCGAAGACCTCGGTGCCCATCGCCGAGCCGTCGAAGCTGTCGCCCACCGCCATGAAGACCATGTACATCCTGGCGTCCGGCCACGCGGCCTGCCACTCGTCGAACTGCCAGGTCTCCGGCTCGGTGACCATGTTGCCCTCAGCGTCGTACTCCCCCGGCTGCAGCACGGCGCGCGTGGCCCACGGCGCGTTCACGTAGTGCGACTGCAGGTGGTCGATGATCTCTGCGCGATTCTGGGAGGTCAGGCCGTAGGCCATCATGTTGGTATAGCTCCAGCCGCCGACCAGCAGCGTGGTCTCATCCGGGAAGCGCAGCGGGTAGATGCGCAGGCGGAGGGGCACGCTTTCCGAGAAGCCCGTAGCGGCGCTCAGCTCGATGCTGCCGGTGTAGCTGCCCGCGTCGAGGTCAGGGCGGTTGAAGGCGATCCACACCTGCCTGACCATGCCCGCGGGGACGGTCACCACATAGTCCTCCCCCACCCGGTCGGCCTCGGGCAGCGCCGCCGCCACCGCGGTGAACCAGCGGGTGCCGACGTGAAGGACCTCGTGGACCGAGATCCAGTCGGGGTTCGGACCTCCGGGCAGGCCCGTTATCCGCAGGCGCACGCGCAGGTCGCGCTCCGAGGCGTTGGTGATGTTGAAGACGTCGGCGCGGTACTCGTTGGCCATCATCTGGACATCGACGGCCGCCTGCGCCGCGCCGGGCTCAGGCTCGGCGGAGGGCGCGAGCGGGTCCCAGCGATGCTGGTCCCACAGGCGAAGCTCCGGCTTGCCCTGGGCGCGCCACAGGTCCGCCTGAAGCTGGAAGATGCGCCGCTCCAGGTCCGTCATCGGCAGGACGGCCACGAAGCCCTCCATCGGAACCGGCTCCATCTCGTCGATGGCCTCCGCAAGCTCCATGGCTCGCACCTCGAAGGGCTGCCGCCGGCCCCGCGGCAGGCTGCGGATGTCCTCGCCGATGGGATCGAGGTCGCGGCGGAACTGGTCCTGGATGAGCCCCGTGATCCGCACCGTCTCCATGTGCTGCTCGACGTCGGTTATGGGCGAGCCACCCAGCGGCTCGGCCAGCCAGGCGTCCTCGCCGCGGAAGATCTCGATCTCGTCCACGAACAGGTAGTTGGACGTGGGCTCCATGACGAGCTTCACGAACCGACCGTGGGTGCGCAGATCGCCGGTCCACAGGCGGCGGACGGCGTACTCCCCGAAGGGCGGCAGCTCCTCACGATCCGTATGCAGCTCCACGAGGTCGCCGACCCCGTGCCAGGCCTCAGCCTCCTCGCTCACAAAGATCAGAATGCGCGCCGGCCAGTGCACGCCCGCGATGCCCGCGGCGGTGCCGAAGGATAGGCCACCGATCGGCTGGTCCTGACCCAGGTCGATGGTGACATACTTGGGCGATACGCCGGTCCAGCCGACCGTCGTCGGGCGCGTCCAGAAGTGCCCTTCCGTGTATTCGCCATCGGTGAGCTGGACGGCGTCGCCCTCGTCGGTGCAGTAGCTGTACGTCGGGGGCGGCTCCATGGTGTAGGGCGCGCCCAGCGCCACGTTCTCCCCCAGATCAGGCAGGGGAGCCTGCTCCTGGGCCCTGACCCTCTCCAAGCCGACCGCGGCCACCGCAATTGCGCCACGCGGAGCGGCCGCGCCCTCGGCCTGACGGATGTCAGCGAACAGCTCGACGCGGACGTCGGCGCTGTGAGGCTCGAACTCCACGCGGAGCTCCTGCCAGCCCTCCGTGGCCTCGGCGACGATGCTGGCCATGGGCTCGCCTGAGGCGAGATCCACCGCGCGCACCAGCGGCCGAAGCGTGCCGTCGCTGCGCACCACCACGCTCAGGCGGTAGCCCGCGCCGGGCGTCACGAAGTCCGCGCGCTGCACGACGGGCGGCGCGACGCCCTCACCGGTCCAGGCCAGGACCCAGCCATCGTCCGGGCCGCCGGCCGCCCGCTGCCAGGCCGAGCCCTCGGGGATGTCCCAGTCGGCTGGGGCCCAGGCGTCACCGGCGGCCTGTGCGAAGTCCGTGTTCTGCAGCGGCTCGGCGGGGGACAGAGAGATCGACGTCGCGACCAGGAGCATCATCAGAGCCGTTCGCATGTACAGCCCTCCCTGTGCGTGCTCACACACGCCTCAATTGGCGGCGCGGGCATGAAACTCCTTTGCCGGCTGCCTGCACGCGCTCGATGGAGCTGCAAACCTGGCCGCGATGACCGGATACGGGCGCGCCCGCCTGCAGGCCGAGGGCCTGCATTGAGCAGCCGGACGGAACGCTGAACAGCCCACGAGCAGCGGTGTCCGTGCCGCGGAAAGGCGCCATCCATCGTGCCGTACGGATCGGGATAAGGCGGGGGCTTTCGCCCCCACCTCCCGCTTCGAACCGTACGTGCGCTACCTACGCATACGGCTCCCATCCAGCTAGCCCGAAGCGGGCGAGAAGATCATCCGTTCGCTTGTGCTTCCGCCTGGCCTTTGTCGCCGACCCTCTCCCGACCTCGCGGCCGGAGACTGTCTTTAACTACGGAGGCTTCCACATCACACGAGTACCTCCGGTTGGAGGGGCCGGCCTCCGTTCCGGCCCCGGTCGTGGTCGGGCTGGAAGCCCGACCTACGCGAAGGATGGGCCCGCCCGCGGGCGCGACCAGGGAGCGAAGGATGGGCCCGCCGTTTGCCGTTCCGTTTGGAGGGGCCGGACCACTGTCC
>JBNGDZ010000302.1:0-6341 GCA_049975765.1 Armatimonadota bacterium | reverse complement strand
GTCCTCAGGCCTGAGAGGACAGGCCCTGATCGCTACTGCTTCGCGAGCTCGATGGTGAACTCGTGGCCCTCTTCGGAGAAGCTGATGGTGAGGGCGGAGCCGGTGAGCGTGTAGTTCATCATCATGTTCGGCTCCGGATCCAGAGAATCAGTGAAAAGCTGACCGGGACGCGTCCACCACCAGTTCAGCTCGGCGGACTCAATGCTGGCCCCGGCCATCTTCCGGATCTCCATGGTCCCGTCGCTCCAGAGCTCGACGAAGTAGTCGGTCATGGTCGCGGTACCGTCAAACACCTCGCTCAGGTCCACGGCCTCCCCATCCCGGGTGGCCCCGGTGGCCCTCCAGAGACCAACCAGCGCCGGATCGCGGGTGTCGTCCGGTGCCCACCTGCTCAACTCCAGCCTTACGCTCCCGCCTCCAGCGGTATCAAGGAACGTGACGACCAGCAGACCGCCGGGCTGATAGATGGCACGATGGACCCAGCCGAGCGGCTCGGGGACGTTGCCGATGGCTGTGGCCCCGCCGGTGACCCACGTCCCCGTGTCGCGGTCAACGACGAACTCACCCGTCAGCTCCCGAGTGATGCCGGTGCCGTCGGGCAGAAGCTGCAGTGTCAGACCGTCGCTGTCGGGCTGGAGGCCGAAGAACGTGTTCACCGGCTGCGCGACTCCATCCACCTGAACTGACTGCATCAGCCAGGTGCGAGTCGCGGCCGGATCGTGCTCGGAGAGATCGATTATCCTGGCCATGCGAACTGCGTAGGTGTTCCCCTCATAGCGCAACGTGAGGCTTGCGACGTTCGCCCAGCTTGAGCTGTTGACGATGGTGTATCTGGTGCCGCCGACAGTCATGTCGCCGGCTCCCTGATCGGTCTGCCACTGGCCGTTCAGCGTTTCGGCCTCCGTCGCTCCCTCGTAGGCGCGGACGACCACTGACCCGTTCTGGTTGAACCTGTAGGTCGCATTGGTCCAGGTGGCATTCCAGTCAAGGGCCGTCCCCACGGGCACAATGCTGTCGTTGTGCGTGGCGTCGATGGGCTGCCAGAAGCCGATCAGCGGGGTGCTCGGGTCCATGCCACCGTTGCCACCGTTGTCGCCGTCACCGCCGCCACTTCCACCGGAACATGACGTCAGCCAGCAGGCAACGGCCAGGAGAGTGACGCACAGCATCGCCTTCCGGTACATCCTCGATAGCCTCCTCAGGACTGCTGCTGAGATTGGGGGGGCCGCTGTGCGCCCCGGTCCGTCAGCACCCTTGCGACAATACGCCAGCGGTGCCAGCCCCGTGATCACAGTGCGTGTCACGGCAGTATACCACGGGTGGCACGAGATGAGGGCGTGCACAGAGAAAAGCAACTGCACCCGGCGCAGGCAAGTGCAACCGCCATCGCTCTCAGCCTTGACTCCGCATTGGCGACCTTGTATAAGTGAGTCCGCTTTTTTGGGGCAAACCTCGACAAGCATCATAGAATGTCGGGCGAGACGGGCCCGCCAGTGAGTTGGGCCTCCGAGCAGGACTCGTCCCCGCCCCCACGGGCGCCAAAGAGAATCATCCAGCCTCGAGGAGGGCACCGCCGGCCGGTCGCGAAGGTGAGGATGGTGGCCGAGCAGAATGGTGCAGGCGGAGATGGCGCCGGCGCGGAATCAGGGACCGACCGCCGCATAAAACGTAGCCCCGCTCACGGCCTGGCAACGCAACAGGAGATCGGCCCCGTCTTCAGCGGGGGCCGAGGGAGGGAAGCGCGCCGATGGACCTGGACTCGAGGTTGGCGGTGCAGGAGGTCATCAAGCGAGACGGCCAGCGGGTGCCCTTTGACCCGGAGCGCATCAAGGCCGCGATCCTGAAGGCCGGTCGCGCCACGGGCGAGTTCGATGAGGAGGAGACCGAGCACCTCACCGCGCTGGTCCTCAGGGTCATCCAGCACCGGCAGTGGTCGGACAGCCCCACGGTGGAGCAGATCCAGGACATCGTCGAGCAGACCCTCATCGAGGCGGACCACCTCAAGACCGCCCGCGCCTATATCGTCTACCGCGAGCAGCGCAAGCGCGTCCGGGAAGACGAGAAGGTCCTCATCGACGCCATCGGCTCGGTGAACGAGTACCTGCAGGAGGCCGACTGGCGGGTGCACGCCAACGCCAACCAGGGCTACTCGCTGGGCGGGCTGATCCTCAACGTGGCCGGCAAGGTCACCGCCAACTACTGGCTCAGCGAGGTCTACCCCGCCGAGATCGGCCAGGCGCACCGGCGCGGCGACCTGCACATCCACGACCTCGACATGCTCTCGGGCTACTGCGCGGGGTGGTCGCTGCGGCAGCTGCTGTACGAGGGCTTTAACGGAGTGCCGGGGAAGGTGGAGGCAGCTCCGTCGAAGCACCTCTCCTCGGCCGTCGGGCAGATGGTGAACTTCCTCGGCACGCTGCAGAACGAGTGGGCCGGCGCCCAGGCCTTCAGCAGCTTCGACACCTACCTCGCCCCCTATGTGCGCGCCGACCACATGCGCTACGGCGAGATCAAGCAGTGTGTCCAGGAGTTCGTCTACAACCTCAACGTCCCGTCGCGCTGGGGAACGCAGACGCCGTTCACCAACATAACGCTGGACTGGACCTGCCCGGAGGACCTCCGCTCCCAGGAGCCGCATATCGGAGGAGAGCCGGCCGGCTTCACCTACGGGGAGCTGGAGGAAGAGATGGCGGCGATCAACCGCGCCTTCCTGGAGGTGATGATCGCCGGGGACTGGCGCGGCCGCGTCTTCACCTTCCCCATCCCCACCTACAACATCACGCGCGACTTCGACTGGGATCACCCCAACACCACGCTGCTGTTCGAGATGACCGCCAAGTACGGGATCCCCTACTTCCAGAACTTCCTCAACTCCGATCTGCAGCCCCACATGGTGCGGTCGATGTGCTGCCGTCTGCAGCTCGATCTGGGCGAGCTGCTGGCGCGCGGCAACGGCCTCTTCGGCTCCGCGGAGCAGACCGGCTCGGTCGGCGTGGTGACGCTCAACTGCGCGCGGCTCGGCTACCTCGCCAAGGGCGATCGAGCGGCGCTGCTTCAGCGCATCGACGGCTTGCTGGAGATGGCGCGCGACAGCCTGGAGCTCAAGCGCAAGACCGTGCAGCGGTGCATCGACAACGGCCTGCTACCCTACACCCAGCGCTATCTGGGCACCCTGCGCAACCACTTCAGCACCATCGGCGTCAACGGTATTCACGAGTGCATCGCCAACTTCACCGACGGCAAGCACGACATCACCGATGACTGGGGTCGGCAGTTCGCCATCGAGCTGCTGGAGCATATCCGCCAGAGGCTGGTGGAGTTCCAGGGAGAGACCGGCCACCTCTACAACCTGGAGGCGACGCCGGCGGAGAGCGCCACCTACCGCTTCGCCCGGGAGGACCGCAGGCGCTACCCCGACATCGTCCAGTCCGGCCCCGCCGACGCGCCCTACTACACCAACTCCAGCCAGCTTCCGGTGGGCCTGACCGACGATCCATTCAGGGCCCTGGAGCACCAGGAGCCTCTGCAGCGGCTCTACACCGGCGGCACCGTCTTCCACATGTTCATGTCCGAGCGCATCAGCAGCGCGGAGGCGTGCAAGAGCCTGGTCCGGCGCACGCTGGAGCGCTTCAGGATACCGTATCTGACCATCACGCCTACCTTCTCGATCTGCCCCCGCCACGGCTACCTCGCTGGCGAGCACGAGTTCTGCCCCAAGTGCGACGCGGAGCGGCTGGCGGAGAAGCGCGCCGCCTCCGGGGCCGCGGGCTGAGATCGAGGCCGGTCAGACGTGTGCATCGGGAGATGGACGACATGGACGAGCGAGAGCACCAGAGCACTACAGCCGACATCGAGCTCGACGAGTCCGAGAGGACCCGCTGCGAGATCTGGACCCGCGTGATGGGCTACTATCGCCCGGTCTCGATGTGGAACGCCGGGAAGCAGTCGGAGTACGCCGACCGGCGCGCCTTCCTCGAGCCGCCATCGGCGTACCACAGCCCCTCCGGGCAGAAGAAGCTGGGGCTCTGACAAGCATGGCCGGGGAGCACGCCCGGGCGGGCGAGCATGCCCGGCTGCGGGTCGGCGGCTTCGAGCCCCTCACCACGGTGGAGTGGGAGGGGCGGCTGTCGGCGGTCGTCTTCCTGCAGGGCTGCCCCTGGCGCTGCCGCTACTGCCACAACTCCGAGCTGGCCCCCCTCACTGCGCCGGGCATGCGCCCCTGGGCCGAGGTCTTCGAGGAGCTGCAGGCCCGCCAGGGCTTCATCGACGCCGTGATCTTCAGCGGCGGCGAGCCCACGCTGCAGTCGGAGCTGCCCGACGCGATGCGCGAGGTGACCGCGCTCGGGTTCGAGGTGGCGCTGCACACCAACGGCTTCGACCCCGAGGCAATCTCCACGGTGCTGCAGGCCGGCGCTGCGGACTTCGTGGCAATGGACGTGAAGGCACCGTTCGACGAGTACGAGCTGATCACGCAGGTCCCTCGCAGCGGCCTCGCGGCCAGGGACTCGGTCAGGCTGCTGCTCGAGTCGGCCCTCGAACACGAGCTGCGCACCACCTACCACCCGGCCCTTCTGAGCCACGATCACCTGCGCGAGATCGCCCGAGAGCTGGCGGAGATGGGCGCGCGGCGTTGGGTCATCCAGCTCTTCCGGCCCGACGGTTGCCCGGTGCGCTGGCTGCGGGAGTCGATTGCGCTGCCGGCGCAGGTGAAGCCCGCGCTGCGCCAGGAGCTGGCGTCGATCGTCGGCGAGGTCCAGGTGCGCGGCGGCGACGAGTGAACGCCCCGACATTAGCGACGGACCCCCACAGGATGCTCGCCCCTTCCTCGTCGGCGACGGCCGGTAGCGCCCTCGCCGCGGCCCGCCGACGTCTTACCCAAGGGTTCTGCGCCCGCGGAGGGAAGACTCCCCTGCCGACATGACGGGGAAGGAGGCAGCATTGTGGATTATGTGCAGCTCGGACGGACGGGAACGCGTGTGTCGCGCTTCTGCCTGGGCACCATGAACATTCGCAGCCTCGACGATGAGGACACCTGGTCGCAGATGGTGGGGGAGGCGCTGGACGCGGGCATCAACTTCATCGACACCGCCGACGTCTACGGGCGAGGCATCTCCGAGACGGTGGTGGGGAATGTCCTCGCCGCCAACGGCCGCCGCGATGAGGTGGTGCTGGCCACGAAGGCCGTGGCCCCGATGGGCGACGGGCCCAACGATCGCGGCGCCAGCCGCTATCACCTCACCCGCGCGGTGGAGGCAAGCCTGCAGCGCCTGCAGACGGATCGCATCGATCTGTTCTACCTGCACATCGTGGACCTCACCACCCCGATCGACGAGATCCTCCAGACGCTCGACACGCTGGTGCAGCAGGGAAAGATCCTTTACGTGGGCACCTCCAAGTGGCCGCCCACGCTGATCATGGAGGGCATCGCCTGCTCCGAGGCGCGCGGGCTGCCCCGCTTCGTGGCCGAGCAGCCGCCGTACCACATCCTCGACCGCGGCGTTGAGAATGAGCTGCTGTGGATGTGCATGCGCCAGGGGATCGGCGTCTGCACCTGGGGGCCGCTGGCCTACGGACTGCTGTCGGGGAAGTACCGCAAGGGTGAGGAGCCCTACGAGGGCGGCCGGTTCGCCAGCCACGGGCCGGACAGCACGCGCTTCACCGAGGAGGCGCTGGAGGTGGTGGAGGCGCTGATCCCGCGGGCGGAGGCCAGGGGTATCACGCTGGCGGAGTTCGCGCACGCCTGGCTGCTGGCCAGGCCGGGCGTCACCTCCATCCTCATCGGGCCGCGCACCATCGAGCATCTGCGCTCCACGCTAAGCTCCTATGATGTCGAGCTGAGCGAGGAGGACCTGCAGGCGGTCGATGAGCTGGTGCCGCCGGGCCAGTTCGTCAGCGACTTCTACGACGGGAACGTCTACCGGCGGCTGCGGGAGGCCATTCACGAGCCGGAGCAGGTCCGCAGGCGGTGAATCCCGCGAGGAGCGAGGCCCCGTGAACGTCGCGGCGGGCGTGCCGCTGATGACCGAGAGCGAGGCGCAGCGCATCCACGACGCCGCGCTGCACATCATGCATGAGGTCGGCCTGCTGGTTGAGGACCCGCAGGTGCGCGTCGGGCTGGCCGAGCTCGGCGGCGAGGTGGCGGGCGAGACGGTCCGGTTCCCGCCGGAGGCCGTGGAGGAGCTGATCGACAGCTCTGAGGCCCACGACCCGCCGCAGGCCACGCCCACAGTGCGCTCGGTTGCCGGCGTCTCGGTGGGGCGAGTGCTGGATCCGGACACTTGGCGGTACGAACCGTGGACGGAGCCGGCCTTCGCCGATTACGTCAAGCTGGCGCACCACCT
>JBNGDZ010000301.1:0-6374 GCA_049975765.1 Armatimonadota bacterium | reverse complement strand
TCATGAGCCTGGGCATGATGTGCTCGGCGACCTCACAGTAGGGCTCATCGTCCAGGTACTGCCCGATGCAGTCGTGCGCATAGGCCGGGCGCTCGATGTAGCCCACGTTCATCGCGACCTCGTGGTCGCGCAGCGCCTGCGTGAAGTCCTCGCGAGAGATGCCGTGCTCCTCGCCCTCGAACACGGCCGCCCAGATGTGGTAGGTGTTCTCGCGCCCGGGCCGCTCGGCCTGCGCAGCGATCCACTCGCAGTCGGCGACCGCCTTGTTGTACACCGCCGCCGCCTCCTGGCACATGCGCACGTACTCCCGGGCGCGCGTGAGCTGCACGCGCCCCACGGCCGCCACCAGCTCATTGAGGCGGTAGTTCCATCCCAGCCTGGCGGGGACGGTCCCGAAGGTGATCATCTCCTCCATGACTCGCCGGTGCTCCTCGGTCCTCATGACCGTCATCCCGGCGTCGCCCAGCGCCATCTGCTTGGACTGCTGGAAGGAGTAGACGCCCACATCGCCCAGCGTCCCGGCATACTGCCCGTTGTAGGTGGCGTAGATCGCATGGGCGCAGTCCTCGATCACCAGCAGATCGTGCTCCCGGGCGATCGCGTTGATGGCATCCATGTCCGCGCACAGGCCCCAGAGCTGCGTCACGATGATGGCCCGCGTGCGATCGGTGATCAACTCAGGAAGCCGCTGCGGGTCCATGAGGTGCGTGTCGGGCTCGACGTCGCAGTACACGGGCGTGCAGTGGTGGTAGAGAGCGCCCAGGGAGGCGAAGGTCACCAGCGGATCGACGATCACTTCGTCACCGTGGTCGGCGCCCGATGCCACCACCGCGCAGTGCAGCCCCGCCATGGCGTTGCACACCGCCAGGGCCAGCGGCGCGCCCATCGCCTGGCGGAACTCCTCCTCGAAGGCCGGCACCTCCGAGCCGCCGATGGAGCAGAGCTGGCCGCTGTCGAGCACTCGCTTGCACGCCCGCAGGTCCTCATCATCGAACTGATGCCACTGCATGGCTCTCCCTCCGTCGCCTTCGTCTCTTACGGCGCGCCTACCCCACCTTCCGCTCCCCCCGCGGCGCGCTCCTTCGTCGCGGTGGGTACGAGCACCTACGTCAGGCGCAAAACGCGAGGCTCCCGCGAGCGTCGACACGAGGCCGCTATCTCCGTGTGCGGGCAGGGGCAGGTCTCGCATGCGCATCGGCGAAGGGCACTGGCGTCGCGACCATGCCAGCGAAGGCGGGTGCCCATGCCATGGCCGATCGGCGGCCGAACGTCCTCATCTACCAGACCGACCAGCAGCGGGGCGACGTCATCCACCCCGACCATCCATGCCAGACCCCCAACATCCAGCGGATCATCGACGACGGGGTGCTGTTCACCTCCCACTACACTCAGACCGCTCACTGCTGCCCATCGCGGGCGAGCTTCCACACCGGCCATTACCCCTCCCAGCACGGCGTGTGGAACAACATTCTCACGAACACGCGCCTCAGCGAGGGCCTCAACGACGGGATACGCTGCTTCTCCGAGGACCTGGTTGACAGCGGCTACAACCTCTCCTTCGCGGGGAAATGGCACGTCTCGGGCGTGGAGAACCCTGCGGATCGCGGGTGGAAGGAGCTGCACGTGACCGCCCGCGCCACCGACCGCCACGAGCTGAGGCTGCAGCGGATCCTCGACGGCGTGGCCGAGGAGGATCACTCCCGACCACGCGAGGACGGCCAGATCCTGCGCCCCGGCTGGATCAACCGGCACATCTACGGCAGCCGCCCCGACGCCGGCCCGAAGGGCTACGAGGACGTGGGCGACTACACGGTCGTGCAATCGGCCATGGAGGAGCTGCCGCGGCTGGCGGAGCAAAACGCCCCGTGGATGCTCTACTGCGGCCCATCCGGACCGCACGATCCCTTCATCATCCCGGAGCGCTTCGCGAGCATGTACGATCCCGACGAGGTGGAGCTGCCGGAGAGCTTCCGGGACACGCTCGAGGACAAGCCGCGCATCTACCAGCGGATGCGGCACCAGTGGTGGGGGCAGATGTCCGAGCGCGAGGTGCGCGAGTCCATCGCCCACTACTGGGGCTACTGCACGATGCTCGACGCCATGTTCGGCGAGCTGCTGGAGACGCTGGAGACGACGGGGCAGCTGGAGAACACCATCGTTATCTACACCTCGGACCATGGTGACTACTGCGGCGATCACGGGCTCTACTGCAAAGGGGTGCCGGCCTTCCGGGGAGCCTATCACGTCCCGCTGGCAATACGCTGGCCGGCGGGAATCGCCAATCCGGGCCGCGTCTGCGACGAGTTCACCACGCAGGCCGACATGGCCAACACCTTCCGCGAGCTGGCCGGCTGCCCGGAGCCGGACGAGAACATGCCGGGCCGCAGCATTGTGCCGCTGCTTGCTGACGAGGCGCCGGAGGACTGGCGGGACGAGATGCACCTGCAGTTCAACGGCGTGGAGGTCTACTACACGCAGCGCACGGTGTGCACCAAGGATTGGAAGTACGTCTACAACGCATTCGACTTCGATGAGCTGTACGACCTGCGCAACGACCCCCACGAGATGCACAACCTGGCGGCGCCCTGCCGGAACCCCATCGGTCACGACAACGTCCCCGAGCGGCGCTCAGCCGACGAGTTTCAGCCGTGGCCTGAGCTTCCGGAGGAGCTGGATGAGGTGCGGCGGGAGATGCTGGGCCGGATGTGGCGCTTCGCGGCCGAGCGCGAGGACACCATCTTCAACCCCTACTTCACGGTGGCGCTGGCGCCCTACGGTTCGGGAGAGGGCCTCGCCGACTGAGAATCATGCAACGGGCAGGCCTGCAGAGCCGTTAGCCCATCTGCGTAGCGCACAGGGGTGGACTCTGATGACCGCGGTTCTGACCGAAGTACTCATCCTCCTGGCGCTCATCGTCGCCAATGGGATCTTCGCCATGTCCGAGATCGCCCTGGTCTCGGCACGGGAGACGCGCCTCAGCCAGCTCGCAGACCGTGGCAGCCGGGGGGCGCGGGCGGCGCTGGATCTGATGGGATCGCCGGGACGCTTCCTGGCGACGATCCAGATCGGCATTTCGCTGATCGCCATCGCCTCCGGTGCCTACGGGAAGGCGACGCTGTCGGAGCGCCTGGAGCCGGTGCTCGCCGACGTGCCGGCGCTGGCGGCGCACAGCGAGGGATTCGCAGCCGCCATCGTTGTGCTGGGCATCACCTACCTGTCGCTGGTCGTCGGTGAGCTGGCGCCCAAGGAGCTGGGGCTGGGCTTCAGCGAGACCGTTGCCGCGCTCGTCGCGCTCCCGCTGAAGGCGCTGGGCCTGCTCGCCGCCCCGGCGGTGGCCTTCCTCAACGTCTCCACCAGCGGCTTTCTCCGCGTCTTCGGCCTTGGGCCGTCGGAGGGGGAGACGGTAAGCCGTTCGGAGCTGCGGTTGGTGATGGAGGACTGGGCCGACGAGGGAGTCATCAGCGAGACGGAGGAGGAGATGGCGAACCGGCTGCTGGCGCTCGTCGAGCGGGATGCGCTGAGCGTCGGCACGCCGCGGTCGGGCATCCGCTGGCTGGACGCGAACGCGTCCCGGGAGGAGACCGCTGCCGCGGTGCTGGACGCGGGCTACGACATGATGCCCGTCTGTGAGGGCAGTCTGGACCACCCGCTGGGGGTGATCCGCACGAACGAGGTGCTCAGGCGGCTGGTTTCCGGCGCGGAGCTCGACATTCGTGACGTCATGCAGGAGCCGCTGTTCGTCCCCGCAGCCAGCTCCGCGCTGAATCTGCTGGAGGCATTCCAGGAGGGCCGGCCGGAGATGGCCCTGCTGGTGGACGCCTACGGAGACATCGAGGGCCTGGCCACGCCCCTGGACGTGGTGCAGGCGGTGGTGGGCAGCCTTGCGGAGTTGGGATCGCCCACCGGGGTCCAGATGACCCGGCGGGATGACGGGACGTGGCTGGTCGATGGGATGACGCCGCTCGAGGAGTTCGAGGACGCATTTGATCTCGAGGCGCCGCCGTTGATCAAGCGCACCTACAGCACCGTGGCGGGGCTGGTCCTCGGCCTGCTTCGGCGCCTGCCCACCACCGGGTCGCGCGTCCGGTGGGAGGGCCTGGAGCTGGAGGTCGTGGATATGGATGGGCGCCGGATCGACAAGGTGCTCGTCAGCCCGGCCCCGCAGGATACCCCTGAACCGGATACGGGAGGCCCCGAAGGTTGACAGGCGTGGGCAAACCGGGCCTCACCCGAACTCCTACGGCATGGCTCTCGGCGATCGGCACATCAGCCGCCCTCGGCACCGGTATGCTGCTCCCAGTCCACGTCGTACCAGTCGGGCTCGGGATACGCCGAGCGCTCCAGGTCGCCGTTGCCGCGATAGACGGGCTCGAGCTCACCCATGGCGATGCGGGCGCGCTCAATGTAGCGCAGCAGTGAGAGCACCCGCGGGCTGTAGGCGGCGAAGCCGGCGCCAATGGAGCCCATGAAGCTGGCGACCTTCTCGCTGACCCACAGCCCGGCCTCGTTCTGTGTCTCCAGAGCGTGTTGCGCCGACTCGCGGGCGCCTGGCAGGGCCTCCAGCGCGGCCTCGACGCTCATGTCCGGGGGGCGCCACGTCCCGGCCTCCGCCTGCTCGAGGACCCTCTCTACATGGGAGAGCACCTCGGTCTGCTGCAGATACCACACGCCCGTGGGCTGGTCCTGCATGAAGGCGAGCTGCTCGGGGTCGTCGAGGTAGTAGATCTCCCGGTTCCAGGACGCGACGGGCCGGCCGGTGCCCGGCTCCACGTGATTCCACATCTTCCCGTCGGGCAGGTTCTCCCGCATCCACTCGGCGGTGCGGCGGATGGCATCGAGGTAGCGCTCATCCCCCGAGAGCCAGTAGACCGTGCGCAGGCCGTCCACTGCGAGCCTGGTGGCGGAGACGTTCCACGCCGGGGGCTCGAAGTGCCGCGCCCAGGCGGGGCTGTTCTCAGCGTCGTACTGCAGGGCCCACAACGGCATCTCATCGCCCTGTGCCTCGATGAGCCAGTCGCCGGCGCGCTCGATAGCCTGCACGTACCTGGCGTCGCCGGTCACGTGATACATGAAGGTCATGACGTCGATGGCGGCGTTGACCGCCGCGTCGTTGATCTCCCCGCCGCCGACGATGCCCCGCGCGGTCTTCCCCACGCCCTCCTCCGCGTCATAGTGGTGCGACCAGCTTCCGTTGGGGTTCTGGGCCTGCAGGTACCACTCGCCGGCGCGCTGAACGGCATCAAGGTAACGCTCATCGCCGGTCAGCCGATGGACGTAAGCGAGGTAGAACATGGGATGCGCCTGGACAAGGTCCTGCAGCTTGATGTGCCTGTCGCCTGCCGCCGGCTGGATGCCGCTGACCGTCATACGGTAGCCGTGCACCCAGAAGCCGCGCTCGTCCTGGGCGGCGAGCAGGAACTCGGCCGTACGGATTCCGATATCCAGGAAGCGGCAGTCACCAAGGACCTCGTAGGCGTAGAGGAAGTTGATGGCGGTGCGCGGGCTGCCGTTGCCCTTGTCGTTGTCGATGTAGTCGTCGCGGGTTACATGCTCCCGCCCCTGCGCCGAGGAGCCGATCAGCGTCGGCCACGTGTAGATGCACTGCCAGCCGCCCCAGCGCTGTAGGTCGGCCAGGAAGTAGAGAATGCGCCGCGCGCCCTCCTCCGCCTCCGGCAGCAGGGCCAGATCCTCGTCCGGGATCGGACCGTCCTCTGCCTCCAAGAGCGGGATCGCCTGGTCATACAGCACCAGCTCGTCGATCGTCAGCCCCGGCAGGTTCATGCCGCCCGTCCGTCCGCCGAAGCCGCCGGCTACGTAGAGGGCGTAGGCCGGCCGATGATCGGCCGAGAAGTCCATGGCGCCGGTGGCACCCCGCCCGTCCAGGGCGATCCAGCCACGGCCAGAGTCCCGATCCCACGAGGCCACGACGCTGTGCCACTCATCGGCGCTGACCTCCGCGATCTTGAGGTCGAGCCGGGCGATGGGCTCATCCGTGCGGCTACCGCGGCTGAACACCAAGGACAGGATGCCCGGCTCCCGCAGCACACCGATGCGGTCCGTCGCCCGTGCCTCCACCAGCCAGCGAGGGGTCTCATCCGCCCAGACCTCGCCGCGCACCAGCATCCGCAGCGTCCCATGCGAGACGCTCACATTGCTGCCGCCGCGGAAGTGCAGATGCCCGCCCTTCTCCGCCACCTGTGTCGCCAGGCCGTGCGCGCCCTCGACATCCGCCGCCATTCCGAAGCCGCCCGCCAGCGGCAGCTCCCGCGCATAGTCGGCATCGTGGCGCTTTGCATCGTCAAAGCTGCACACCAGCGTGGTGTGGCGCGTGGGCTCGGCGGGCCCGCGCCACCAGTCGCCCTGCAGCTCGAACG
>JBNGDZ010000300.1:0-6391 GCA_049975765.1 Armatimonadota bacterium | reverse complement strand
CAGACGGGGCGCCTGCCGATCTACGGCACCTCGATCAAGACGGCGTGGGTCGGGCACAACCTCTACTTCGCCCTCCGCTGCGAGGATCATTCCGGTGAGCCGCCTAACATCACTGCCACCAGAGACGAGGACCAGGCGATCTGGTATGGCGACGCGGTCGAGATCATCCTGGAGACCGAGTCGCACAGCTACTACCAGATTGCGGTGAACCCGGCGGGCGCGCTGATCGACCTCGACCGCGGGGCGGACCGGGCCCACTGGTTCGGGTGGGCCTCGCAGGCCGAGGTGGCGACGCAGGTGGCCGATGATCACTGGACGGTCGAGATCCGCATCCCGGTGACCCAGGACGAGAACGACCCACTGCACCGGGTCATCGGCCGCAAGCCGACGCAGAGTCTGCCCTGGCACATCAACATCTGCCGCCAGCGCATCCGCGAGACCGGTGCGGAGTACTCGGCCTTCTCGCCGACCGGAACCGAGGGCTTCCATGTGCCGATGAAGTTCGGGCACTTCTACGCCGGGCGCTCGCACGAGTTTCCCGCGGATCCGACGGTGACCGACTACATCATCCAGCGGCGTGCCGCCGAGGCGCTCATCCACTCGGGCAAGCGGCAGGAGGCGCTGGATGCCTTCCTTGCACTCGCGGAGGGGGAGGGGCTGAGCGAGTTCCAGAAGTCCGACGCGCTGGAGCTGGCGGCGGAGTGTGCGCGGGCACTGCGGGACTACGACCGCGCGAACGAGCTGGCCGGCCAGATACCGCTCGAGGCCGTGGCGAAGACCGTTGTGATGGAGAACCTGCTGGCACAGCGGAAGCTCGCCGAGGTCATCGAGCAGTTCGGCGAGGAGGACCTGACACAGTGGCCCTTCTGGCAGATCGGCGCGTGGGCCTTCGCCCGCGGCAGGGCGCATGCCGCCGCGAAGGAGGGGCAACTGGCGGAGGCGGACCTGCAGATGGCGCTGGCCCGCACCTCCGACCCGCGCACGCGGATCAGCATCCTGTTCGAGCTGGGCAGCAACCGCGAGACGAACCTGCACGACGACGAGGGGGCGCTGGAGGCCTACCGCCTGAACTACGAAACGAAGGCCACGATCGGTGCGGCCAACGAGTTCCGGTCCGTGCAGAACGCCGCGGGCATCCTCGCCCGCCGCGGCGAGTTCGATGAGGCGCTGGCGACGCTCCAGCGCGCGAACATCGAGGGCCTGACCGGGTACTGGCGCTACGCGATGCTCCTGTCGCTGGGGCAGACGCTGGCGGCGGCCGGCCGGACCGACGAGGCGCTGGCGGCCTATCGCGAGGTCCTGCAAGCCGAGGACGCCTCGAGCCACCACCGCCAGGCCGCTGAAGAAGCTGTCCACGCACTTGAGGGCAACTGACACAAGCAGACAGCGCCTCCCCGCCGGCTCAGCGCTCCTCGTGCTGCTCGAGCCAGACCTGCAGTGTCAGCCGGAAGGCGATGAGCTGCCTACGGCGGACGCGACCCGCTATCTGGTCCTCGGTAACTACTCACCTTGTGGTGTCACGGAGGTTGTAGGAGGAGGGTCTCGTCAATAGAGAGGCCGAGGGCGTCGGTGAGCGTTTCGAGGGCATCATGGCCATGTTTTCGGGGGGTCTGCAGCACCGTCGCAACGGTCGCGTTTGGGGCGGCACGGGACCGACGTCCCCCGGAGCCCTGCCCCACCGCCCCACGAGCCGGGGCGGCAGGCACCTGGTGCTCGAGGCTACAGCTCCAGCAGTGCCTCCGCCAGCTCCTCGTCGCACACCAGCACGTTGACCGCCCCGTGGCTGATGGCCGCATCGACCGCAGCGGCCTTGCGCCCGAAACTGGCCACGAGAACAGTCCCCAGCCCCCGGCCGGTCTGCCGCGCCCGGACCGTGCACTGCCGGTAGTCGCAGATGGTCGGCGCTACCACCCAGCGGTTCACAGGACACAGAGCCTCGCGGGAGGTGGGCGTCTCCGGACCGTAGCCGAAGTAGTGCGCCGACATCTCCCCGACGGCTCCGGCCGCACCCGCCTGGGCGGCGAGCTCCTCGGCGATGGCGCCGATGCGAACGGCGCGTGAATCGTCCACCGTGCTCAGCCCCGTGATCAGCGTGTCCGCCCGATGCAGCAGCGGCCCGCTATCTGACTCGTGCTCGGGGACCTCGCCGGAGAGCCGGGCCAGGGCCCAGGCCTGGCCGAAGATCTCCTGCACCGACACGTCTGAGGCGATATAGCGCCAGACCTGTTCCAGGTACGCAGCGTGGTCCGCATTGTCCACCGGGAAGGGGATGACACAGGGCTGCGTGAGCTGAATGGGCGGGGGGATCGGCGAGTCGCTGTCGTCGCCGTGAATGCCCGGCTCCAGGCCGTAGCGGGCGAGGTTCTCGACACACCGCTCTGCGTTGGAGTTGGCGGAGGTCTCGGCGATGTAGTGCTCCCGGTCCGCGTCGAGCACGCCTATGCTGCCCACCAGCGGGAAGAAGCGCAGTGCCCGTGCCCGCTCCAGAGACAGGCGCGCAAACAGCTCGGCGGGCAGCGAGTGAGCGAGGCGCCAGCAGTGAAAGCCCCAGTTGATCCCGCAGATGCGCACCGGCCTCTCCTCCTGCAGCAGGCCCCGCATCAGGCGGCGCGCGCCAACTCGGGCCACCCGCCTCACCACCTGTATCTCCCGGCGCTCCACCGGCTCGGTTTTGGCCAGGCTCGCCGTGGGCGCCACCAGCACCTCTCGCGGCGCGATATCGCTCGCATAGCGCTGCTCGAGCCGTGTCCTGACGCGCCGCCCCAGCTCGGTGCGCTCCACGCGCTGCCATAGAAGCTCCGCGCCATCGCCCACCGGGACCGCCACCCGCGGCCGGGTGTCCAGCAGCCCGTGGTCCTTCTCGGCGGACTTGAGCAGCCTGTAGACCGTGGCCCGTGAGACCTCCATGCGCACCGCTATCTCATCCACAGGGAGCCCCAGCGCAGCCAGCCAGGCCGCCTGGTACTCCTCGGACAGCTCCTCCGCCTGGCGCGTGTCCAGCTCCGGCCCGTAGCCCAGAAAGCGGGCCCGCTCATCGCGTGTGGCCGGCCCGGCGTTGTCCGCCTCCTGCGTCTCGACGTCACGTTCCGGTTCAGCCATGCCTGTGCCTCCGAGACGAATTCGTCGCGTCTGGCGCATCGCGCTCACTCGCCGCTACTGCGGCATTGTAGCCCTGAACGTGGCCTCCCGTCAATCTGGTCTCTTCCGTCTATGCAGCGTCGCGCATGATAAAACGCCGCAGTGCCATCTGCGACTTCGCGCAAACGCTTGACACAGATTCTTACCCCGCTATAATGCCACTGTCCCTTGTCGTCGATGCTGCCGCTGGCTGGGGCTGGACGACATGTCTGTTGGCATCCAGGTCATGCGGGCGGAATCCGTCGTCGCGGAGGCTCTGCTGGACCGCGAGCCCCTGTGGCTGGGCCCCGGCGGGATCGACCACGCCGAGGACGGCCTGCTGCTCGCCCTCCCCGCGAGGGGCTCGAGGGTCTGGGCGATCCTGGCTCCATCGGCCGGCGCCGGAGCCCGCTTCCGCGGCCATCCGGTGCTCGGAGGGCTGGTCGACCTGGCCGCGGCTCCCCTCGTGATCGATGGCACCACCTTCCTCGCTCGTCTCCTCTCACATGGCCCTCGCCGCGCCGCCGCGCTGGAGAGCTGTCGCTGTCCTGTCTGCCACCAGCCGATCGCCGCCGGCGACGAGGCCATGGTGTGCGGATGCGGCCTCGTGTGTGACAGCGACTTCTGCGCGAGCGGAGGCGCCAGGGAGCGGCGCTGCTTCGCGTGCGGGCGGGAGTTCGAGGACGGAGGTGAGCCGGCGTGAGCCTGCGGGTGCTCGAGCTCCAGCCGCCTCTCACCGCCCCCGATGGGCAGGTCCCCGAGAGGCTCTGCGTCGTCGGCGCCGGGCTGTCCGGCGGCTTCGTGGCCGCCCTGGCCCCGCGCTCCCGTCTGGACGTCATCGACCCCGACGTGGCCGAGCCCGGTCAGGACATGATTCCCCCTCTGGATGAGCCGGGCCTGCACAAGGCCGAGCTGGTCTACCGGTACCGCGGCCGGCGCTTCCCCTGGCGGGGGTCGGAGCTGGCGATCGTCGCCGAGGCCGAGGGCGTCGGCGACGGATACTGGCGCCGACTTGCCTCGGAGGGCGCGGTGCTGTTCGCCTGCACGGACTCGGTCGCGACGCAGACCTGTCTCGCGACCATCGCGCGTCGCCACCGCCTGCCTTTCGTCGCGACCGGGCTTGGGCCGGCGGGAGCCGAGGTCTTCGTCTCGCCGTCGGGCGATGGCGCCGCGTGCTACGGATGCATGTCACGCGACGTGGAGCAGCCGCGCACGAGCTGCTTTCTCCGCGGCCTGCAGGCGACCTCTGCCAATCGCGCCCAGCCCCCAGCCACCAACTCGCACCCCCACATCGCCGCCCTGGCGGCGGCCGTCGCGCTGGGAAGCGCCGCCGGGCTGACGGCCCGAGACGCGGAGGCCGAGCTGATCCACCTCGACCCCGCGGGACGAACCGAGCGGTCGCGGGTGCAGCGGCGCGCGGACTGCCCGGTGTGCTCGGCCCATCCGCCGGCCGAGCCCGAAGAGCGAGCCTGGCTGCCGCTGTCGTCGGAGGACAGCTTCGGGGACATACTGGCCGCGCTTGTGATGGATGACGACGCGCAGATCGTGCTGCCCCGACCGGCGGCGCGGGTGCTGGCCTGCCGCGCCTGCGAGACGGTGACCGAGATGCCGCACATCCTGCTGGGGCGTTGGATGTGGTGTGCGGCATGTGGCAGTGCCGACATCGTAGCCGGTGAGATCGTGCCCGAGGGCGGCCGGGCGCCCCTGGCCCCGGCCCGGGAGCTGTCTCCGCGCGCTCTCGGCTGGGCCTGGTCGCCGATTCTGGAGCTGGTTGGCGGCGGCAGAAGGCTGTCGGTTGAGCTTGGCGGTGACGCCGTGGCCGAGGGCATCGTGCAGATTGCGCCGCTGACCGTGGGAGGTGGGCCCCGTGCGCTCTGATGGCCAATGCCGGCGCGCCTATCTGGAGCGCCAGGCGGCGTCGCTGGAGCGGCTTCCCGCGACGATGCTGCGCGGCGTCGCGCGCGGTGCCGGCGCCGACGACGCGAAGTTCATCCTGTCGCTCGCCGTCCGCTACCTGGGCATCGACGAGCCGCCGGGCCACGCCACGGACGTCGGGAGCGTGCTCGGTGGCCTGCAGGCGCGCTTCTGGCGGCCGGAGTCTCCGGAGGCGATCAGCCCTGTGAACACCGTCATCAACGTGGGCGTGGAGCTGCTGGGATCCCCGGAGGGCACGCCGCGGCTGCTGATTCTGCCCGGACCCTATCCCGCGGTGCTCCACCCCCACGTGGTGCCTGCGCTGCCCGGCGGGGTGTGCCTGATGGATGACTTCCGGATCGATCAGACCGACCTGGCGGACATCGCGATGAGCCTGGTGCGGATGTTGCGCTTCGACGAGGGCAGCTACAGCCTGTCCGACGCGGACGCCCTCGCCCTCGGGGTCACCCGGTGGCTGCGGGACGGCGCACTCGACAGCTTCGATCTGCCGCTGGATCCGCCCGCGCCGCCCGGCGTTCGGGTGCTCTCCTCAGGTGCGGAGGGAGGCGACCGGCATGACTGAGCTTGCGGCCCATCTGTCGCGCGCGGGTGCCCTCGATGTTCGCCAGTCGGCCGACGGCATCGCGACAGGGCGGCTGGCGCTGCGGCCGGCGCTGATGGCCCGGTGCATGGCGGTGCTGGAGGAGGGCGGGCGGATGCGCGCTCAGCTTCACCTGCTGCCGCTGGAGCCCGTCAGCGAGGGCTGGGCGGCGACTGAGGCCTTCCTGCGGGCCGTGCAGGAGCAGGTGCGCGGGATCGACTTCGCGGCCTGGGCGGCGCGCGGGGACGAGGCCATCTGCCTGCAGGTCAGCGGCGAGGCCGCCGACGCGCCCCGGCTCCTGGGCCTGCTGGTCTCGCTGGGCCGCGCGATCCTGGAGGCTGCGTCGGCGCTGTGCTGCGATGCGGACCTGGCGCGGGCCTATATCGATGTGCGTGCAGACCGGGCGGTCGAGGCCGCGACGGCGCGCCCGGGCGGGCCGAAGGGAGGAGGTGAACCGGATGAGTGCACAGGAGCTGCTGACGACGCCTGAGCTGGCGGAGGGGGAGGTCAAGCTGACGGTGACCGACGGCGCCGGAGTGACGCTGCTGCGCGCCGCGGTGGATGGCGAGAAGCTTACCGGCGAGCTGGCCAGGGAGCTGGCCGTCCTGGCCCTGGACTCACGCGACGGGAGCGCGCTCTACCACGACGGCAAGCGCCTTGATCCAGATCGCGCCATCAGCGAGAACCTGCAGACCGGCGAGGCGACCGTCGTGATCCGTCGGGACCTGACCGGCAACTAGAAGGTGACCCTCCGGCCGG
>JBNGDZ010000299.1:0-6391 GCA_049975765.1 Armatimonadota bacterium | reverse complement strand
CAAACCTATTGCGTCAGTGTCCGTGATCCGGAAACGCCCTATGACAATGCCTATGGCGCGTTCGGCCTCCCGGGAACCGCGACCGGATCTGTCATGATCGAGTAAGACGGAAGGGGGGCGGCGGCCTCCGCCTGCCGCGCTCTGCCACTCCGAAAGGAGGAATCGGGGTCCGAGGTCGGCGAACCTTCATCGTCGCGCTGCCGAAGGCTTCGGGGAGGTGGTGTGAATGCGCCTGTGTCGGGCCACAGTCATCGCCGTCGCACTGCTCTGCTGCGCCGGCATCCACGCCGCCGAGCTGCGCACGGGGCGGATGGATGTGCTGCTGGATGTCCACGCCTTCAATCGTGACGGCTGCGTCGTAGCCCCCCTTGCACCGCTGGTCCATTGGCTGGGTGCCACCGTCCAGGAGAGCCGGGACTGGACCGTCATCGTGCGCGGCGAGCGGGCCCTCTATCTGCAGTTCTCCAGCGAACGCCCGGACGCCAAAGGGGCACTGGTCTCGGTGCGGACGGTCGTCGAGGCGCTGGGCGCGGAGGTCCGCTACCATCACTTCGACGCCGACGAGGGCGCGGCCCTCGGCCACATATCGCACGTAGAGCTTGTGGACGGCGAACGGGTCGGCCGCGTCCTCATCCACGCCGCGCCCCCCGAGGTCGTCACCGCCATTCTGCGAGACATCGACACCGAGGGCCACGGCACCGGGTGGCTGCTGCAGGTCACTGCCCTCCACGGCGACTGGGCCAAGACGCACGAGCCGCAGTGGGACGAGCAGCACGGCTTCAGCCAGCGCTACCTCACCGGCGTGCTGCACCGCGAGGACGAGGCCTGGCGGTACGCCCTCCGGTCCACCAAGGTCTCCCACTCCCCGCAGGAGCTCGAGGAGGCCGGCATCTCACTCGACGTTGCCGAGGCGCTGAGGATGGAGCTGGAGGCGCAGTAGGCCGCCGGCCGGCTCACTGATCGGCCGGCTCCGGGTAGTCCACCTCCAGCACCAGGTCGAAGACCGAGGCAGGGACCGGTCGGAAGCGGACGACCCTCCACAGCGCCGCGCCCGTCTCGCCGCTGCTGCCCGCACCGATGGATATAGTGTTGCGGTCGCCGGCGGCCGGGTGAGTGAAGGCGGCCGGCGCGTCGATCACCAGCTCCCCATCGACCAGCACGCGGATGTCGCTGCCCTCCAGCTCCACTCGGTAGAGGTGGAAGGCGTCGGTGGTGTCCATAGCGTGCGACTGGTCGGCGTGGGTGGCCGTGACACGGTCGGGGAAGAGGCGGATCTCCTCCTCCGCCACGCCGTTGGCCACGATGATGGTGTTGCGGCCGGACACGACCTTCGCCTCCGCCTCGACGACGGCACTGCCCTCCGGCGAGATGTTCCACGGGTAGGAGTAGTAGAGGTAGGATCCCTGCTCGGTGCTGCGGTCCGCGATCAGGAGCGCGCCGTCCTGCATGGTGGCCTCGGTGCCGGAGCGGGGCCTCGCCGACCACGGCGTCGGCGGCTGCTCATCGCACTGGTACTCCACGCTCCACTCGCCGGGCTGCTCCGCCGTGCGGCTCATCGACAGCTCAACGCGGTTCACGCCCTGGCGGACCAGTTCGGGACGCACGGGGTAGCTGAACCAGTTCCGCTCCGTCGTGGACCCGGCGAGCGCGGTGCCATTGAAGCTAACCTGCAGCGGCGAGGCGACGCTGGCGAAGGCGTGGCAGGTGACCGTGGCCTCCAGCCCCTCCTCCGCCGCGCCCGCGACATCCTCGCCGACGCGCAGGGGCACCTCTACGGCTCCCTCGGCCGGCAGGCGCAGCGGATCCTGTGGGTGCAGGGAGGGGAGGTTGTCGTACTGCTCGCCCCCCGGCACTAACTGCCCGGCCCTGAGGTACCCGGATCTCCCGGTCACGTTCACGAAGTAGAGCTTGTCCATGCGCCGCAGCTTGTCGGGGTCGCCAAGCTCCCACCACAGCCGCCGATGCGGGTTGAAGCAGTTGAACAGGTGCAGGCCCGCCGCCCCGGCGCTCCAGGCGTTCATGGCCCGGCCCCGGTAGCCCTCCAGGGAGTTGCGGTCGAAGTCCCCGCTCACGCCGGAGCGAATGGCCGGATCCAGATCGCAGTACACCGGAATGTCGTTCCTCTCGCCGAGCCTGATGCTGTACTCCCAGGGATTGAGGCGGAAGTCGCCCGCGGCGACGAAAAGGTCGATCAGCCCCTCCTCCATCCACCGCTCGATGTCCAGCCCCATGTCCCGGCAGTAGCCCACCGAGTCCGGCGTGCGAATCGCGACCAGTATCGGCCGGCCGCGCCGCATCCCCTCCTCCTCGGTCATCGCGCGGATCCGCCGCACCAGCTCCGTCATCATCTCCCGCTCTTGGTCGGTCGCCACCTCGCCCTCGGCGACGGTCCTGAAGTAGACGAGGTGGCGGAAGAAGTCGAGCTGCGCGCCCTCGACATCGTAGTTCCGGCAGATCTCCCGGAAGACTCGGAAGACGAAGTCCCTGACCTCGGGCTCCGCGTAGTCCACCGCCGACCAGGCACCGTAGGCCGGGCGGTCGGCCCGGGTGCCGAAGAGGAACTCAGGATGCTCCCGCTTGAAGGTCGAGAAGTAGGGCTCGGGGCCGTCGGCCGGGTGGTAGGCGTCGTGCACATCGTTCATGCGCATCGACCAAAAGCACTCCAGGCCGTGCTGGTGGCAGAAGTCCACCATCACCTCCAGCGGGTCTGTCCCCTGCTCGAGGAGGTCGCCCACGATGTTGTACCGGTCGGGGCCGAAGGGATGCGGCATCGTCAGCACATCGCCGACCTCGGTGTCGTGGAGGAAAACGCCCATGGGGCGGGAGGTGCAGTAGAAGATGCTGTCCACCTGGGAGCCCAGCAGCGGCGTGGTGCGCTTGGCCAGGAATGCCTCGATGGAGACCTCGCCCGACAGCAGGTGGTCGTCGCCATCGTTGTTGAAGATCAGCCGGCGCGTCCGGTAAGCCGCCTCCTCGCGCTGCTGCCGGTACTGGGCCAGCGTCTGTGCGTCCGGGGCCTGCTGCGCATCGCCTGAAGGTGCGCACGCCAGTACTGCCGCGGTCATCGCGCCGAGCCAGAGAACGTGTCGGTTCATCGCTTCGCTCATCTCCCTGTCGCTATGGAGTATTGCTGCTGTGTACCTGTGTTTCGCGGTGCGGCAGCTCACCCCGGCCAGACGTTGACGCCCTCCGGGGCGGGCCAGTGGTCAATCGAGTCGGGCGCACCCTCCCAGGCCTCGCGCCAGTCGCGGATCAGTCGTGCGTCGCGCACCCGCTGCCCGACGCGCCGCATCGCCGCGTCGGGGTCCCAGCCCCACCGCGCGCGGTCGTGCAGGTACTCGCGCACCTCGCGGCACTGCGGATCGCCCGCGCGGTCCTCGAACTCGTTCGGGTCCTCGTCAAGATTGAACAGCAGGGGCTCGCAGTCCTCGTAGTGCATCAGCTTCCACGGCCCCTGCCGCACCATGCGGCCGGGGTACGGGTAATGCGGGCCGATCCCGATCATCTCCGCGATGGCCTCATCGCGCCAGCGCGCCGGCAGCTCATCGCGCACCAGCGGCAGCAGGCTCTGGCCGGAGATGGCGGGCATGCGCGCGGCGCCCGCGAGATCGGTGAGCGTGGGCGCCAGGTCGAGAAGGCTCACGACCTCACGCCGGCGGCGGCACGCAGGCAGCCCCGGCCCGGCCACGATCATGGGCACGCGCACGGAGTGGTCGTAGAACTGGCTCTTCCACCACAGGCCGTTGCGGCCGGCGGACTCGCCGTGGTCTGAGACGTAGATCACCACGGTCTCCTCGGCCAGGCCGCACTCCTCCACCGCCGCCATCAGCCCGCCCACGATGCCGTCGAAGTGCTCTACAATGCCGTAGTAGCCCGCCCGCGCGGCCCGGATCTCCGCGTCGGTCAGGTCGGTGATTCCCCTCGCCTCGCGCCACGCCTTCATGGCCGGATGCAGGCCATCGAGATACCCCTCCGGCAGCTCCGGGACGTCGATGCGCTCGTGGTAGTACTCGTAAAGCTCGCTCGGCGCGATGAAGGGGCAGTGCGGCAGCACGAAGCCCGCCGTCAGCAGGAATGGCCGCCGATCGTCGCGCTCGGCGCGCTGGCGCAGGAACCCCGCGGCGGTCTGCGCCACGGCCTCGTCGTAGGCCTGGTAGGAGGTCCGGCCCGGCCCCGCCACCTCCACCGCCGTGCGACACTGGCCGGTGCTCGCCAGTGGGATCTCGCCGAGGTCGGCAACCGGACCGCCGGGGAAGCGGTGGTCGCTGAGCTCGCCCATGATGCGCCGATGGAAGCCGTGGCGCTGGTCGGGGCCGACGAAGTGCATCCGCCCGCACAGGACCGTCTCGTAGCCCACCGCTCCCAGCGCGTGAGCGAAGGTCGGCGCGTGTGAGGGAAGCTGACAGTGGTTCGTCCAGACCTCGATGTCGGAGCAGTGCCGCCCCGTGAGCATGGTCATGCGGGAGGGCACGCACAGCGGCGCGGCACAGTGGCAAGCGTCGAAGATCACGCCGCGCCCGGCGAGGGAGTCCAGGTGCGGCGTGCGTACCAGGTCATCGCCTGCACAGCCCATGACCTGCCCCGAGTGCTGGTCGGAGACCATCAGCAGGATGTTCGGTCGCTCGGCCATTGCGCAGCCCCTCTCAGGCCGGATCGCGCAGCGGCCGGCATTTCGCCGTGTGGGGGAGCGGGTCCTGTCTCCCAGCCTTCAACGATCAGCTATCAGCAGCGGCGACGGTTACGCGAGATCGGCCTGGCGCTTGCCGAGGCCGTTGCCCCCGTCCACCGTCGGCCGGTAGCTGGTGGCTCGTCGCCCGCCGCTCCGACGAACAGCAGGCCGGACAGTGGTCCGGCCTCTCCACGCGAGCTTCCGCTCGCGTAACGGCGAACCGCGTGGCACGCCTTGAGGGGCGGCGTTGCGCGCCCATCGCCGTGGTTCTGTGCCGCATGCAGCCCGCAGTTGCCGCGTGTCGTATGGGGGGGCCGGAGCACCGTCCGGCTCAGTCGTTGGCCCCGTCCGCCATACCTCACGTGTCGATGGAGTAGAGCACCCCATCCTCCATCTCCAGCCGCAGGCCCACGACATCGTAGCGATACTCCGCGCTGGTCTTGCCGCCCTGCCACCTCAGGACGTGCTCGTGCGAGTCGCCCGTGATCGGCAGGCACGAGTTGAGCTCGAAGCCTGGAAGCGGCCGCCCGTAGGGATCGCGGAGCTCGGCCTGCAACCGCCCGCACACGTCGGCGTCCACGGTAATGCGCTCGGCGGTGTGGTTGAAACGCCTCAGCGTCAGCGCGCCGATGGTCCTGTCGCTGGTCGAGAGGCCTGCGAAGCGCCCCTTAGGCGCCTCGGCCACGAAGGTCTCCTGCCGCGCCTCCTCCACGCCCGCCGGCAGCTCGTGGTTGTGCTTCGCGTTCCCGCCGCGATACAGCAGCCGCCGGCGGTCGCCCATGTCGATCAGGCGGTTCGTGGCGTAGATCGACATGTAGTCGATCTGGTCGATCTCCCCCCGCGGCACCCAGCCGCCGCGCAGCGGCCGCACCCATCGGAGGGTATCGCGCGAGAAGCACAGCTCCAGGTCCATGGTCTGCTCCCAGCACCGATAGTGCCCGAGCATGCCGATGTTCCAGCCACCGTCGGGCTGCACGGCCAGGTAGTAGAACTCCTGGTGCAGCGGATCGTGCTCCTCGGCCAGTATCAGCATCTCCGGGTCCGACCAGGTAACCGCATCGGTGCTCTCCCGGCGGTGGATGGTGCGCAACACCCGCGGCGCGTTGTCGTGCGGCGTCACGCGGTGGGTCGCCTCATCGACCGGCAGCAGCCACACCGAGTACATCTCGAAGCGCGCCGCGTCCTCGTTGTAGTAGACGTAGGTGGCGTCATTCGAGCGCAGCCGCTTGGCCTCCATGAACTGCATGGTGCGCTGGTGCGCGAACCGGTCCTCGGCGCTGGCCCCGGTGAGGCCGGCGACCCACGCGTTCTGGCCGAGCTCGCAGTCGGCGGGATGCATCACGGCCGGCCTGTTGACATCGGTGACGCGCCAGCGCAGCCCGTCCTCGCTCTCGGCCAGCACGTAGCGCATGTATCCGGCCTCATGGGCGTGCCACCACGACCACATCAGCCACGAGCCGTCCGGCGTCAGCACCACCTGCGGCTGGGTGCAGCTCCCCTCCTGCGGCATGCCCTCGATCGCGATGCGGTTGGTGTCCGCGCCGCCCACCTCAACCTGCCCCAGCAGCGGCTTGGTCCACTCGATGGCATCCTCGGACTCGGCGAGCGCGATCCCGAAGGTCCTCTCGGCGTTGGGGCAGTTGCCCGAGTAGTACAGCCTGTAGCCCCCGCCGGGCAGCTCCACGACGCTGCCGGCAAAGACCGAGGCCCTCTGTAGCTCCC
>JBNGDZ010000298.1:0-6407 GCA_049975765.1 Armatimonadota bacterium | reverse complement strand
CCCGGTGACTCTCACCGTCCGGCAGGAGGAGCTCAACGCGCTCATCAGGCGCCAGGCGCCGCCCGACGTGCGCGAGCTCACCTTCTACTTCGGCGATGGCACCGTAGCCGGCACCGGCCGGGTCACCTGGAAGGGCCGCACGCTCCACCTGACCGTCCGAGCCCGCCCGGTGGTCTCTGGCGGCCAGGTCGCCCTCGACGTGCAGGAGGTACGGGTGGGCCGGCTGCAGGCGCCCGCCGGCATCCGGCAGCAGGTGCGGGAAGAGCTCAATCGGGGCGTCCGGGAGCTGCTCTCCGAACGGACCGTCCATGCCGACTCGGTGGAGGTGCGGCCGGGCGTGATGACCATCCACGGCCGGGTCGGCGGGCGATGACGCCGGGCGTGCGTGCGGTCGGTGACCTGCGATGACGGCCGTCGGGGCCGAGTCGACGTCGGACTCGCGCGGCCGGCGGTGCATCTGGACCACGACCCTTCGCCTCGCCGTGCCCTGTCTTCCTACGGGCCTTGTTGGCGCGCGCCTCGCCTTCGTCTCGGACCTGCACGAAAGCAAGCTGTACATCACCCGCGGCGAGCTGTTCGAGGCGCTGGAGCGTGCGGCGCCCCGGCTCCTGCTGCTGGGCGGCGACTACTCGGCCGGCAAGCCCGACACGGAGGCGGCCCTGGACCTGCTGTCGGAGCTGTCGCAGCGCTTCGTGACCTTCGCCGTGCCCGGTAATGCCGATCATTACTACCGCCTGGACCTGGAGGCCGCGCGGGAGCACCTCCGGGCCGGCGGTGGCGATCTGCTGACCAACGAGTCCCGCTCAGTCGAGCTTGGAGGCGCGCGCATTGAGCTCGTTGGGCTCGATGACCCCGAGGAGGGGGCGGTGGACGTGGAGGCGGCATTGGCCGGGCTCAGCGGTGCCGCGGCGCTCCGGGTGGCGCTGGTGCACTCACCGGCCGCGTGGCAGGTCCTCGGCAGGGCGGGGGCGCATATCCTCCTGTGTGGGCACACACACGGAGGGCAGGTGCGCCCGCCAGGGCTCGAGGCGCCGGTCACCCACCTGAGCTATCCCGCGCGCCTGGCGGCGGGGCTGTTCCGCTATCGTGAGGACCCTCGGCCCGGTGTGGACCGCCTCCTGAGCCATTGGCAGATCCTTGCGCGCAGGCAAAGCCCGGTGGTGGCTTCGACGGCCGGCGGGCCGCTGATGTACGTCAGCCGCGGCGTGGGAACAGCGATCCTGGGGGTGCGGCTGCTGTGTCCTCCGGAGCTGGTGCTGATCGAGTTGCAGGCGGAGGAGGCCGATGGACCAGCCGAGCAGCAATAGCCCCGCCGAGCCGACGCACTACTTCGTGCAGCGGCCACAGGTGCCGTCGCGTCCGTGGGTGATCGAGGCAGAGGTCCGGGGCCAGCATCTGACGCTGGTCACCGATCGGGGGGTGTTCTCCTACGGGAAGGTGGATTACGGCAGTCGCCTGCTGGCCGAGCAGATGCAACTGCCGGAGATCGGTGAGCTGCTGGACTGGGGCTGCGGGTGGGGATTGATCGGCATCGTGGCGGCCCGCATGCGTCCCGACCTCCGGGTCACGATGGTGGATGTGAACCAGAGGGCCTGCGAACTGGCGCGGGCGAACGCCCGGCGCAACGGCGTGGAGGTCGAGGTGCTCTGCGGGCCGGCCGAGAAAGTCCTGGATGGGCGGAGCTTCGACGCCATCGTCGTCAACCCGCCCATCAGCGCCGGACGCGCAGCCGTGCTGTCGATGATGGACTGGTGCGCAGGTGCCCTGCGGGAGGCAGGCAGCTTCTGGATGGTGGCCGCCACCAGGAAGGGCGCCAAGACGCTCCGCCGCGAGCTGGAGGCCCGCTACGCGGTCGTGGAGCGCCCGGCCATGCGGGGGGGATTCCGTGTCTACTGCTGCAAGAAGCCCCTGGCGAGGGAGGAAGACGGCTGTGACGAGTAGAGAGCGCGTGCTGGCGGCGCTGAGCCACCACGAGGCGGACCGCGTGCCCATCGATGACAGCCCGTGGGCCACCACGATCAGGCGGTGGCGGCGGGAGGGGCTGCCGGAGGGCGTCTCGCCGGCGGAGTACTTCGGCTATGAGTTCTCCGGGGTGGGCGCCGATCTGTCCCTGCGTATGCCCGCCGAGGTGGTTGAGGAGACCGACGAGTACGTCATCGCGTGGGACGCCAACGGCGCGCTGCGCAAGAACTTCAAGCACTCCACCTCCACGCCCGAGTGCATCGACTTCCGCATCAAGACCAGCGCCGACTGGTACGCCTGGAAGGAGGAGATGGAGGTCGGCCGCGACCGCATCAACTGGGAGGGAGGCCTGGGCGTGCAACGCGCCGCGCGGGAGCGGGGCCTGTGGTTGCCCTACCGAGCCGCGACCGGCTATGACAAGACCCAGGGCGTCGTGGGCTCAGAGCGGCTGCTGATGGCCATGGCCCAGGAGCCTGACTGGCCGGCCGACATGTACATGACCTGGAGCGACATGATCGTCGAGACCGCGCAGATGATGATGGATGGGGGCTTCGAGTTCGACGGCGCCTTCCTCTACGATGACATGGGCTACCGGAACGGCCCGCTGTTCTCGCCGCAGATGTACCGCGATATCTGTCAGCCCGCCCACGCGAAGGTCTGCGACTTCTTCCACGGCTACGGGCTGAAGGTGATCCTCCACTCCTGTGGTTGCGTGGCGCCGCTGATCCCGGACCTCATCGACGCCGGCTTCGACTGCCTCCAGCCCCTGGAGGTGAAGGCCGGCATGGACCTGGTGGCGCTCAAGGAGCAGTACGGGCAGGAGCTGGCCTTCATGGGCGGGATCGACGTCCGGGCCATGGCCGACCCGGACCCGCGGGTGATCGAGGAGGAGATCGCCACAAAGATCGGCCTTGCCAAGCGTGGGGGCGGATACATCTACCACTCGGATCACTCGGTGCCCGATAATGTCAGCTTCCAGCAGTACGAGTATGTCATAGAATTAGTGCATAAACATGGACAGTACTGACAATCTCTCTGCTGGCCGCGTTGACACTCGAGGGTGGTAATGTATAATCACTATTGCCGGGTCGGCCCCCGGACCGCGGGGCTCACTCAACGCGCTACGGAGGCGCTCGAGCGGCGCTGGGAGCGCCGCCCGCAGGTGGTGGCCCGCGCGCCCGGGAGGCTGGAGGTGCTGGGCGGGCACACCGACTACAACGAGGGCTTCGTCACCGCCATCGCCATCGAGCAGGCCACAGTCGTGGCCGCGGCCCGGCGGGAAGACAGCCTCGTTCGGGCCTGGACCGACCACGGTGAGTCCGAGGCGAAGTTCGACCTGGGGCGCCTTGATGCCGGGCCGTGGGGCCGCTGGTGGGACTACGTAGCCGGGGTCTGCGCGGAGTTCGGCCGCGAGGGCTGCACGCTGCCCGGCGCCGACATGGCCATCGTCAGCGATGTGCCGGTGGGCGGCGGCGTGTCATCGTCGGCGGCCATTGAGGTCGCCTGCGCCGTCGCCATCAGCTCGATGGCCGGCTGCGAGGTCGGACCGGAGCGCCTTGCACTGCTCTGTCAGCGTGCCGAGAATGAGTACGTCGGGATGCGCTGCGGCATCCTCGACCAGTTCACGTCAGTCTTCGCGCGCGCCGAGAGAGCGCTGTGGCTCGACTGCCGAACCCGCGAGCGCCGGCTGGTGCCTCTGGGCGACGAGAGCGTCCGCTTCGTGGTCTGCGACACGCGCAAGCCGCGAGAGCTGGTGGACTCGGCGTACAACGAGCGCCGGCAGCAGTGCGAGCGGGCCGCGGAGATACTGGGCGTGTCCGCGCTTCGCGACGCCGATGAGCAGATGCTGGCGTCGAAGGCCGGGCTGCTTGGCGAGACGCTGCTGAGAGGGGCCCGTCACGTGGTGAGTGAGAACGCGCGCGTGCAGGCCGGGGTGACGGCCCTGCGGGCCGGGGATATGCAGGCACTCGGGCAGCTCATGAACGCCAGCCATGTGAGCGTGCGCGACGACTATCGGGTGAGCTGCCGGGAGCTGGAGATCATGCGCGAGGCCGCTCTGGCCGCGCCAGGATGCTACGGCGCGCGTCTTGTCGGGGCCGGCTTCGGCGGGTGTGTGACGGCCTTGGTTGAGGCCGCCATGGTGGAGCAGTTCGCCGCCCGGGTCCGGCAGCAGTACGAGGCAGAGACGGGTCTGACGCCGGAGATCTTCGCCACCCGTGCCGCAGATGGCGCCGGGCTGGTTCAGCACGAGGGCTGACCCCAAGAGGATGATCGTTGTGACGCGGTCCGAAGAGGTCGATGCCAAGCTGGACAGGACCCGCGGCTTTTTGGGGGAGAACGCTCTCGACGCTGTGATCCTGGCCACACGCGCCAACTTCGCGTGGCTCACCGCCGGCTGCAGCAGCCATGTGGGCCTGGGCTCCGAGACGGGCGTGGGCTGGCTGGTGGTGACGCCCGACGCCCAGCATCTGCTGACCAACAACATCGAGGCCGGGCGCTTCGAGGACGAGGAGATCGGTGACCTCCCCTTCGAGATCCACTACATGCAGTGGGACGAGGAGGATCGCCGGGAGATGCTGGAGACGGTGGCCTCCGGTCGCATCGGCGCGGACGTGCCTCTGGCGTTCGCCGAGGACGTCTCGGCGGGCTTCAACCGCCTGCGCTGGCGGCTGATGGAGCCGGAGATCGAGCGCTACCGCGAGGTGGGGCGCATCGCCTCGGAGGCCGTCGCCGAGACCGGGCGCGAGATCGAGCCGGGCATGACCGAACACGAGATCGCCGGACTGATGATGCAGAAGGTCTTCGCGGCGGGGGCCCAGCCGGTGGTGGCGCTGATTGCCGCCGACCGGCGCGCCATGCGCTACCGGCACCCCATCCCCACCGACAGGCGGCTGGAGCGGCACGTGATGCTGGTGATCGGGGCATCCAAGTGGGGCCTGGGCATCTCCGCCACGCGCATCGTGCACTTCGGCGAGCCACCGCTGGAGCTGCGCCACAAGCACGCCGCCTGCTGCTTCGTCGACGCGGCCTTCAACCTCGAGACCCGGCCCGGCGCTGAGGTGGCGCAGGTGTTCCGCGCCGGCGTGTCGGCCTACGAAGAAGTCGGCTTTCCGGACGAGTGGCGCCTGCACCACCAGGGCGGCGCCACCGGCTACGCGCCCCGGGACTACAAGGGCACGCTGGACTGTGAGGAGCAGGTGCTCGCGGATCAGGCCTTCGCATGGAACCCCTCGATAGCGGGCACCAAGTCGGAGGACACCATCATCGCCCGCGAGGGTGAGCCGGAGCTGCTCAGCCAGCCTGCCGGCTGGCCGACGCTGGACGTGACATACCAGGGGACGACGTTACAGCGCCCGGACGTACTGGTGCGCTGACAGACGCAGCAGCGGACGCGGCACGAATCGCACTAACGACACGACATCAGGGGTCTGAGCCAGTGTATCTGAAACGGCTTGAGATGCGGGGCTTCAAGAGCTTCGCGGACCATACAGAGCTGGAGTTCGGGGAGGGCCTCACGGCCATCGTGGGACCCAACGGCGCCGGCAAGAGCAACATCGCCGACGCCGTCCTCTGGGCGCTGGGGGAGCAGGGCAACCGCGCCATCCGTACCCAGACCTCCCAGGACGTCATCTTCGCCGGCGCCGAGCAGCGCAGCCCCCTGGGGATGGCCGAGGTGCGCCTGCTTCTGGACAACTCGGAGGGCGTGCTTCCCCTGGACTTCACCGAGGTCGAGGTCTACCGGCGCCTTTATCGCACCGGCGAGAGCGAGTACGGCATCAACAACTCGAGCTGCCGGCTGCGGGACATCCACGACCTGTTCGTGGACACCGGCGTCGGCCAGGCGGCCTATTCGCTCGTGGGCCAGGGCGAGATCGAGGCCGTCCTCAGCGTCCGCTCCGAGGATCGGCGCGAGCTGCTGGAGGAGGTGGCTGGGATCGGCAAGTACCGCCGGCGCCGCCGGAAGGCCCAGCGCCAGCTCGACGCCACCGAGGCCAACATCCGCCGCATCGCCGATATCATCTACGAGCTCAGCTCCCAGCGCGAACCCCTCGAGCGGCAGGCCGAGAAGGCCCGGCAGTACCGGGAGCTCGACGGCCAACTCCGCGAGTTGGAACTGAAGCTCCTCGCCATCGACTACCGCCAGCGCAGCGACCGTCTCGGCAAGCTGGTCAACGATCAGGACGTAGGGAAGGTCGATGCCGAGACCACGCGCTCGCGGCTGAACGCGATCGAGAATGAGATCGAGAAGGTCGCCTCACAGGTGCACTCCCACGAGCGAGAGCTTTCGTCACTACGGGAGAGGGCCAGGGATGCCGAGCGCGCGGCGGAGCGCACCGAGCGGACGCGCGCGGTGGCCGAGGAGAAGCTGCGCGCCGCCCGGCAGCGGCTGGAGGAGCTTGAGCAGGCCGACCGTGACGATAACTCGCACATCCAGCAACTGCAGC
>JBNGDZ010000297.1:1635-6414 GCA_049975765.1 Armatimonadota bacterium | reverse complement strand
GGGCGCGCTCGGGCAACGTCGTTGGCGGCGGGGACCTGGCCGCACACCGGGCATGGCCGGCCGGTGCGCACGTAGAACATCCGCCGCGCCGCGGGGTCGGGCTCCACCCGCGTGCCCGGCGCTCCGGCGATGGCGGGCTCGTCGCAGAGTGGGAACATGATGGCGCCCTGGGGGCAGACGCGGGCGCAGGCCGGGCAGCCCGGCTTGCAGGCGTCCGGGCTGGTCGCGACGATCTGGCCCGCCCCATCCCTCTCGTAGACCCCGAAGAGGCAGAACTGCAAGCAGTGCCCGCAGCTCGTGCAGCGCGAGCGGTCAATCACGGGGTACCACCGCGCGGGAGTCTCGTCCTCGAGCTCGCGGACCCGTCCCTCGCCGCTCGCCTCACCCAGGGCATCGTCGATGGCCGCTACCACCTCATCGGCTGCCTCGGCCGCACCGAGGTCGATCACGCACTGATGATCGCTCTGCACGCCGCGGGCATGCAGCGCCCACTTGGCCGGCCGGGGATACAGCCAGCAGGCCACAGCCAGGGGGCCGGCGAGGGATTGCAGCTCCGCCCAGACGGGACTGTGCTCGGTCAGATGATACAGGTGTGGAATCACGATCACGTCACGGCCTGCGCTGCGGCACCGTGACGCGATCTCGTCCTCAAGGGCCCTCCGGCTCGGATGGTCTCCGCGATGCCGGGATACGATCACCGCCGGCCTCTCCGCCACAGACTGTCACCCCACCGATATCCTGACACAGGATGGCTTCCACGCCGCGATCACCGGGCGCGACGGTGCATACACAATACCGCGAGCGAGCGCTTTTGTCCAGCCAGCCGTCGCAGGTCACGCGCCTGCCGGACCGACCGCCCCTCTATACTTCACAATGATGATGAACTAAGCGAATGGCCATCGCGTCATGATGTGTACCCGATGTGTACCCGCTCCGCTGTCTTCGACCGGGCGGGATCGGGCAGGGCAGAAGCTCGGAGCCACAAGCTGGAAGACAACAACGGGCCGCACGATGGTCCGGCCCTCCCACGCGAGCCCGGGCTCGCGCAACGGCAGTAGCACCTGCGCCTCGCCGGCACTGCGGAGCGCCGCTCTCGGTAATAGCCGCTGCGTGAGACGCCTCGAGGCGCCTGTGGGCGTCCTCACCCGCGTGCAATGGCCCGGTAACTCAAGCATCGAGCGGCGCTGTGCGCCAGAAGCCGGCGGGGCGCCGGCTCCCCACGGGGAGATGGCGGCTCGTCCCGGCCGCGAGCGCCCGCGGCCGCGCATTCTGCCGACACTACGGATTCGCGCCCCAGGACGGCTGCAGCTTGACGACCTCACCCGCGCCGAATACTATGGCACAACCGCTCCCATCTCGCGCTCATGAGGGGATCGATGGATAACAGCGTTGACCAGGACAAGCGCCTCCCCCACCGCCGCGTGCCGTCTACTGTGGGGAATCAGGCCGACCAGGCCGAGACTGGCCCTGAGCAGGGCCCGGCGCAGAGAGCCACCAGCGCTCAGACCGCTCGAACGCTGGCAATTGCGATCCCGGCCGTGCTCGGCTTCATCGGCGTGGTCCTGATCGGCCTGTGGTTGCTGGGCGACAGGCAGCCGGTGGGCGTGGAGCCCCGGACGCCGCAGCAGCAGACGCCGGCGGCCAGGGCGCAGGAGGCCGCGCAGCAGCAGCCGGCCCCCGGCCCCGCATCGGCCGGTCAGCCGGGCGCGACAGAGGGTGGCCCGGCTCAGGCAACGGGAGCGCAGTCGGCTCAGCAACAGGCGCAGGCCGGCACCACGCGGGCGTCCAGCACCGCGCCGGCTGCCACGGGGGGCGGCGGGAGGTGGCCGTGGTTCCGGGGCGTCGGCCGCGACGCCATCGCCGACGAGGAGGTGGGGCTGGCACGAAGCTGGCCGGAGGGCGGCCCGCGCAGGCTGTGGTCGAAGGAGATGCTGGGCCCCGGCCACGCCGGCGCTGCCATCCTGGGCGGTCGCGTCTATGTGCTGGACTACGACCTCGGGGCCCGTGCCGACGTGCTGCGCTGCATGTCGCTGCAGGACGGCAGCGACATCTGGAAGCAGTCCTACGCCGTGCAGATCAAGGACAACCACGGCATCTCTCGCACCGTGCCCGCCGTGACCGAGCAGTTCGTGGTCTCCCTCGGCCCCATGGGGCACGTCACCTGCGCGCGCGCTGACAGCGGCGAGATCATCTGGCAGATCGACCTGAAGCAGAAGTACGGCACCAAGATCCCGGGATGGTACGCCGGTCAGTGCCCGCTGATCGATGACGGGAAGGCCATCCTGGCGCCCGGCGGCCAGGCCCTCATGATCGCCGTGGACTGCGCGTCGGGCCAGGTCGTGTGGCAGACCCCCAACCCGCGTGGATGGCAGATGACGCACGCCTCCATCGTCCCATGCACCCTCGGCGGACGCAAGGTCTACGTCTACACCGCCAGCGGCGGCATCGTGGGCGTCTCCCCGGGTGACGGCTCCCTGTTGTGGGAGCATCCGGGCTGGAGCGTGAACACGGCCAACGTTCCCACCCCGCTTCCGGTGGGCAGCGACCGCCTGTTCATCACCGGCGGCTACGGGGCCGGCAGCATGCTGCTCAGCGTGGCCGGGGGCAGTCCCAGCGAGGTCTGGCGGATCCCGCAGAAGGTCTTCGGCTCTCATCAGCACACGCCCATCTACTACCGCGACCACATCTTCGGCGTCAGCATGGACCAGCAGCTTGTGTGCCTGAACCTGCAGGGCGAGCGCGTCTGGAGCAGCGGACACACAAACACCTTCGGCATCGGGCCCTACATCATCGCCGAGGGCCTCATCTACGTCCTCAACGGCGATGACGGGACGCTGGTGATGGCGGAGGCCAGCACCTCCGGCTACCAGGAGCTTGCGCGGGCGAAGATCCTGCCGGGCGCCAACGCCTGGGGGCCGATGGCCCTCGCGGGCGGCAAGCTGGTCTGCCGCGACCGCACCACCATGGTCTGCGTGGATGTGAAGAACCCCTGATGGCCCCCGGTCGGCACGAAGGCATGCTGTGCGCCACCGCGGCCATCGTGCTGGCCGCGCTGCTTGGGGGCTGCGAGGCCCGTGAGCAGATCGCGCGCCAGACCGTGGCTGTCAAGGCGCAGGACACGGCGGCGGAGATCGAGGCCGGCCAGGCCGCCCAGGAGCTGGTGGCCTGGAGGCAGGTGCGGAGCTTCGAGGTCGGACTATCGAAGCCGCGGGCCATTGCCGTGGGGCCGGACGGGAGCATCTACGCCGGCGGCGAAGACGCCATCCGCTCTTTCAGCCCCGAGGGTGAGGTCCAGTGGGAGCTTCCGCTTGACGGGGAGGTCCGGGCGCTGGAGGTGGCGGACGACGGCACCATGTTCGTGGGCTTCATGGAGAGCGTGGCCGTCCTCGACCCCTCCGGGCGCGAGCAACTGAGGATCACGCCGCAGGATCGCAGGACGTGGATCACGTCGCTGGCGGTCAGTGATGATGCCATCTTCGTCGCAGACGCCGGGGCGCGGAAGGTGCGGCGGTTCGATCGGCAGGGCAATCCCACGGGCGAGATCGGCAGCGAGGACCCCGAGCGCGGTATCCCGTCGCTGGCCACTCCAAGCCCCCACCTTGACGTGGCGCTCTCGGGGAACGTGCTCCTGATCGCCAACCCTGGGCGGCACTCCGTGCAGCGTCATTCAGTGGCGGGCGGCGCGCTGCTGGGGCGCTGGGGAGACTACGGCCCCGACGTTGAGGGCTTCAGCGGCTGCTGCAACCCCACGGACCTGGCGGTTCTGCCCGACGGACGGGTGGTCACCGGCGAGAAGGGCAACCCGCGTGTGAAGATCTACTCGCCCGACGGCGAGCTGCTCTCGGTGGTGGCGCCGCCGTCGGAGTTCCGCGAGGACACTACCGCCATCGACCTGCAGACGGACGCGTCCGGGCGGGTTGTGGCGCTTGACCCGCCGCGCGGGGAGATTCACATCTACGAGGAGATCGAGGGGTCGGAGGAGGAGACGGGGTGAAGAGCGGTCGACGGGAGTTTCTGAGGAGCGTCGTGCGAGGGGCCGCAGGTGCGCTGCTGGCGGGAGGCACGGGCTGGCTGGCGCTCCGCTCAGGGGAGCCATGCTGGACGGACGGAGGGTGCCGGCGCTGCCCGCGGCTGCGAAGCTGCAACCTGCCCGAGGCTCGGATCACGCGCATGCAGCGCTCGATCCCGGAGGCCGACCACCCCCCGACCGGCGAGGAGCCTGGGAGCTGACCGCAATGGCTACCGGGCGGGACGAGCGGATGAGCAGGCGCAGGTTCCTCACCGAGGCCGCGCGCGTGCTTGGAATCGCGGGTGCCGCCGGCGCGCTGGGGGCCGTAGCGATGGCCGGCCAGCGGGACGGCATGGTGTGGCAGATCGATCCCGAGAGGTGCATCGCCTGCGGCAACTGCGCCACGGCCTGCGTGCTGACGCCCTCGGCCTCCAAGTGCGTGCACGATGTGGAGATCTGTGGCTTCTGCGACCTGTGCTTCGGGTTCTTTGCCGAGCAGCGGCCGGGCGACACGGAGGCCGCTGAGAACCAGCGCTGTCCTACCGGCGCCATCATCCGCAACCTCGTCGAGGAGCCCTACTACGAGTACACCATCGACGAGCCCAAGTGCATCGGCTGCGCCGTGTGCGTGGAGGGCTGCATGCAGTATGGCAACGGCTCCCTGATCATGCAGGTGCGCCACGATCGCTGCGTCAACTGCAACGAGTGCGCCATCGCGGCGCAGTGCCCCGCGGACGCCTTCGTCCGCGTGCCGGCCAATGATCCCTACC
>JBNGDZ010000297.1:0-1625 GCA_049975765.1 Armatimonadota bacterium | reverse complement strand
GAAGCAGGAGGAGCGGGAGGAGACCGAGGAGGTGCCGCCGGCGTCTCGGAGCGCACCGCAGCCGACGCCCGGGCAGCAGCAGCCGACCTCCGACGGGCCGCTGGAGACACCTTCGGAGGCGGCGCAGCCCGTGGCGGCCGAGCCGGCGGCCCCCGATGAGTCATCCGCGCCGCACCCCGGGCCACCATCTGAGGAGGCGGACTCCCTGGAGGAGCTCATCGGCGGGGATCTGCGATGACGCGCCGCGGCGTCGCCATTCTCGTGATCGCGGCCCTCCTGGTGCCGGTGCTTGTCCTTGCGGCCGAGCGTTTCCCGCCGCCGGAGTTCAGCTTCGACTACCAGTTCCCAGACGTGCGCACGCCGCAGCCGCGCCCGCCCGTCTTCGAGTGGATCGACGTGGCGGTGCTGGCGGCGGCTCTGGGCCTGGCGGCCTGGCTGGCGCTGAGGCGCCGCTCGCGGCGGGAGCTGTTTGTGCTGGCGGCCTTCGGGCTGCTCTACTTCGGCTTCTACCGCCAGGGCTGCGTCTGCGCCATCGGCGCCATCCAGAACGTGGCGCTGGCGCTGGGCACCGACTACGTGCTCCCCATCAGCGTGGGCGCCTTCCTGCTGCTGCCGCTGCTGTTCGCCCTGCTCTTCGGTCGCGTCTTCTGCGCGGGCGTCTGCCCGCTGGGCGCTGTGCAGGAGATCGTGCTGCTGCGGCCGGTACGGGTGCCGATGTGGCTGGAGCGGTCGCTGGGGCTGCTCCCGTTCATCTACCTTGGCTTCGCGGTCCTCTTCGCGTGGTCGGACACCGGCTTCCTGATCTGTCGCTACGACCCATATATCGCGTTCTTCCGCCTCGGCGGGCTGACGCATATCGTCATCGCCAGCGTGGCGCTGCTGGCGGTGGCGGTCTTCGTGGGCCGGCCCTACTGCCGCTTCGCCTGCCCGCTGGGCGCGCTGCTGCGCCTGCTGGCGCCGCTGTCAATGTGGCACGTGCGGCTCGGCGGCGACGAGTGCATCAACTGCCACCTGTGCGCCGACGCCTGCCCCTATAACGCCATCCGGCCGCCGACCGCCGAGGAGCGCTCTCAGCCGCCCTGGACGGGCCGCTGGACGCTCGCGGCGATCCTCGTAGCCCTCCCGCTGCTGATCGCCGGCGGCGCCTGGCTGGGCCACGGGACCAGCGCCTACCTCGCCGGCTACAACTCCAGGGTCGCGCTGGCCGCCCGCGTTTACGCCGAGCAACAGGGGATGGTCGAGGGCACCACGGAGGAGTCCGAGGCGTTCTATGCACAGGGCAAGGAGCTGACAGGACTCTATCAGGAGGCCGCCGAAATCAGGAGCAGGTTCGAGGTGGGGAGCGCCGTCCTTGGCGCCTGGATCGGGCTGGTCTTCGGCGCCCAGCTCGTGGCGGTCTCCCTCCGACGATCGCGAGAGCACTACGAGATCGATCCCGCCGCCTGCGTGTGCTGCGGCCGCTGCTTCTCATCGTGCCCCATCGTCAAGGCTCGCAGGCGCGGCAGGCCGGCGGAGGCGGCTGAGAGCGGACAATGAGCCAGGACGTCAGCGCCAGCGAAGGGCAGCACGCCCCCGCAGTTGAGGAGCGGCGCGAAGAGCGCCGCCCGCAGGACCTGCGCCACCTC
>JBNGDZ010000296.1:0-6415 GCA_049975765.1 Armatimonadota bacterium | reverse complement strand
GTGGTCGGCGATGGCGATGACATCCGCGTAGTCTTGGCCCGAGAGACCTGCCAGCAGGTCCTGCTCGGTCAGTACGCACTCGCCGGCCACGCGCCGCTCCTCGCGCAGCCCCACCTCCGGCGCGATCCATGCCAGCCGGTAGCGCTGGAACTCCGGATACTCGCTCTGCACATGGTGCCAGTGCGCCAGCACGCGCCGAACGCACTCGGCACGCAGCCCCTCGCCCTCGCTGTCATGCGCGGCACCATCCAGCCCCACGCTGGTAGGCTCGCAGCCTGCTCCACGATCTGTGCGTGAGCTTCGTCGCCCGTGGCCGGTGAGGTACTCGGCGAGCTCCGACCACTGCATGGTCGGCAGCATGTTCATGATGTACCCGCCCCGCGGCGCCTGCACCGCGCTGACGGACGGGAAGCGCTCCTGCCACCAGCACTTTTCCAGGATATCCTCCGGCAGCGGCTCGACGCGCTCCTCGTCGGCGGGCAGAATGCGGTAGATGAGCGTCGCAGCGTTCGTGGCCGGGGAGGGCTCGTCTGGCGCGTGCGGCTCGCCGAAGCGCTCGCGGGACTCGGTGCCAACCATCACCTCACAGCCGCAGGCGGCGCACAGCGCACCGTCGCCAGTGCAGTCGATGAAGGCCGCCGCGCGGACCTCGCTTCCCTCGCTGAGCCTGACGCGCTCAACGCGTCCGCCCCGCGCCTCCGCATCGACCATCGCTACGCCCGTCAGCACCTCGACCCCGGCCTCCTGCAGCATCTCACCGGCAGCCTGCGCGTAGGCGTCGGGCTCGAAGACCACGCCGTGGAGGGTCGCTCGCGCGAATTCCTCGCACTCGCTCAGCGACGTCATGCCGTGGCGCTGGAGGGTGTGCAGGTAGCCGATCGAGGGGTCGATGACGTGCTCGCCACCGGGGAATGGCGCGTCCCCGAAGTGCGGCATACAGGCATGTCGGCCGTAGGAGTAGCACGCCACGGCGCCGGGCACGTCGCGCAGGCGCAGGTAGATCTCGAACGGGAGACCGGTTGCGCCCGCCACAGGCTCCCAGGTGGAGACGCCGGCCCGCACCACCGTCCCGCCGACGGTGGGAGCGCGCTCGATCAGCAGCGTCCGTGCCCCCATCCGCGCCGCCGCCAGCGCGGCGCCGATCCCCCCGGATCCGGCTCCCACGACCGCGATGTCTGCGTCTGTGCGCATGGCGTCCTCTCTACCAGTACCGGGCTGCAATGCGGCGGCCCTCCGCGGTTCCGTGGCACGGACGCCCAAGCTGCAAGTGGCGGGCTCACGACAACGAAGCGTGTTGCCGTTCGGTGACACGGGCATTGGAGACCGCTGGTCTCTGTCCGTGCGCCATTTGGCTGTTCGCCTCAGTGTGCGTGAGCAAGCATAATCCACGGATAGGAGTGTCCGTGCCACCGAGAGGTCGAGACCGCGTGCACTTCTCTCCCCATATACAGCCCCAGGGGGGCCCCCCCTCAGGTCCCGACCTCCGCCATGTTGTTCGCCTCCGTGATCTCGCTGATCTCCCCGTCCGGGTCGAGGACCACGCGGGCGGGCTCCGCGTCGCCGTCGAGTCGCACGCGCACGTCCACCGTGCTCGGCTCGAGGTTGTGCGGAGGGCGCAGGCCCCGGATGCGCGCGCGGCCGATGGCGGCCCCACCCTCACCATATACCTCCAGCCACGCCAGTGGCGAGCGCGAGCCGCCGACGTTGTGCACCGTCACGGTCAGCGCGCCATCCTCGACTGTCACGTCCTCGGGGCGGAGGGCCAGGTCCGGGCGCTCGCGGATGTCCTCAAGCTGCTCCAGCAGCCTCAGCTCGATCACCAGCGTCTCACCCGGACGCGCGTCGAACTGCACCGCCCCGTCATAGCGCCACAGCTCTTGCTCTTCAGTCCTGACCTGCGCGTCCGGCTGGTCGTCGCCATCGCTATCAACGCCCACCGTCACCTCGTAGCGCCCGTGCGGCAGCCGCCACACCCGCATGGTCATGGGCGTGGGCCGCTCGTGGAAGCTGTGGACCAGCGCCTTGAGGTGATCCGGCCGCGCGTCGAGGATCAGCGCCGCGTAGTCCAGCCCCCCTCCCTCCCAGCTCACCCAGTGCCCCGACACATGGGACTTCCCTGAAGTCCAGTCGCCCAGAAACATGCGCGACAGCAGCGTCCGCCCCGGCACCGGGACGCGGTCGGTGTAGGGCTCGGCTTCGGTCAGCAGCCAGCGGCTGCGGATCTGCTGGCGGACGACCTCCTTCAGCTCCCCGACCAGCCACGATCTGTCGCCGGTGGCCCGCCACGCGTCATACAGATCCGTCTCCGTCTGGCTGGGCCGCCAGCTCGAGTCAGGATCGCGGAAGGTGGCGAGCGTCTCCTGGGCGCGCGCCACCTTCTCCTCGTCGGAGGGCTCCCACAGCGCCACTACCTCCGCCCACGGATCGTCGTTGGTCAGGGCGTGGGCGCCACGGATGAAATACTGCACGATGTAGGCGCCGGCGCCGTTGCGGTAGAGCGAGCTGCGCTTCTGCAGGATGGGATTGCTCGGGTAGGGCTCGTAGGGGTCGATCTCGGAGTTACGGAAGAGGATCTCCTTGGGGATCTGCCCCGCCGGCTTGCCCTTGTCGGTGCTCAGGCACGCCAGCGCCCAGGATTCGGCCTCCTCCAGGAAGATGCGCTCGATCTGGGGGCTGTGCGTGTACCACACCAGGTGCCCGGTGCCGACCATCGACAGCGGGCAGTAGGGCTGGTCGATGTCGAAGGGCGGATCGTCCCAGATCTGTTTGGTGTTGAACATGTAGGACTTGAACTGCCGCCTGCCCACCTCGTTGATGGCGGTCCAGAAGTCCAGGTAGCTGGACATCGTCATGAAGCGCTCCAGGGCCTGTGGGTTGCCGTAGTCCACCAGCAGCACCTGCGGCTGGGTGCAGGACTGGTCCTCCGCGGCGTGCTCGACGTCCCGCGAGCCGACCGTGTAGCCGGTTCCAGCGCTCATCTCCCACGCCACGTCCGCGAGCTTGCGCAGGCCGTCCGCGATGCGCTCGTCGCCGGTCATCAGGTAGTGGCTCGGCCAGTTGCACGAGAACTCGCCATCGTCGTTGATGTGCCCGGCCAGCTCCCCATTCGCCTGCTGGCGGTTGTCCAGCCACCAGGTGATGATCTCGTGTCGGTTCCGCAGCGCCTCTCGCGCCCACACCGCCCAGTCCGGGGCGTCGGCCGGCCCGGGGCGCTGCAGCTCCACGGGCTCCTTGACGTGCGCGATGCGCCGGTAGATGTAGGTCGCGGGCATGTTGTCGGGATCCAGCTCAAGCACTCGCCGCACGTAGTCGCCGATGATCATCTCCGACCAGTCGCGGCCGTCATACACGTGCGCCTCGCTGGCGTCGGAGTACATCCGCCGCACCAGCCGCTCGAGCTGCGGCAGATACTCGGCGTGGGCGTCCTGCGGGGGGATCACGTTCAGGGCCAGGCCCGACTGCGCCAGGTCGAGTGTCATGTCCCGCCGCGGCCGCAGCGTTAGCCACACCGGCTCGTCGACGGCGTAGACCAGGTCCGGGACGTCGAAGCTCACCGACAGCCGCCCATCCGCCACCATACTGACCACGCGGAAGACCGTCGCGTAGTCGCGGCGCTCCCCGGCGGGGCGCTCGATGCCTCGATCCGTGTAGGTCACCCACCGCACGTTCACGTCCAGCTCCTCGGGGCGCTTGAGCGCGATCTCCACCATATCGCCATCTGATGCGTCCGGGAGTACGAGGTCGAGGCTGAGGCCAGCGAGGCCGTAGCTCTCACCTCCGGGCGCGGCGAAGACGTTCAGGTGCTCCTCGGCCGGTAGCTCGACACTCCCTTCGGCCTGCTGGCCCTCCGCGGCCACGAGAGTGTCCCGGTGCTCCTCCGCGGCAAAGGCATTCGGCAGGTCCTCAGCCACGGAGTCGGGCGCAGGCCCTTCGACCAGGCCCATCTGCACGCGCTCGCCGGGCAGGCTCCCATCCTCGCTCAGGCCAAGGAGCTGCAGCTCGTTGAGGTAGACCTCGGCATGGTCGGGCACATGGAGGGTGACCTCGTTGACCTCCCGTGGCTCGAACTGCAGTGATGTGATCAGCTCGTCCTTTGGCTCACTTCCGGCGAGGATGGTCCACATCTTCGCGCCGAGGATCGGATCGCGCGGCCCCCTGCCCAGGAGCGCCGCGTCACCCAGATTCATCTCTGGCCGCATGGTGTGGATCAGCGCCCAGCTCGCCTGGATGGGCCGCTGCAGCTCCACGCGCACGCTCTCGCCGCGCAACAGCGCGGAGCTGTCCAGCACTCCGTCGGCGGGGGACTGCGACGCGGGCGGGATGCGCAGCAGCGCGTCCGTCCAGACATCGGCGATGTCCGGGACGGTGACCGTTATGCCGTGCAGGTCCGGCGTGTCCTCAGGCCGCGGCCACGAGATCGCGGGCACCTGCTGCACCGCGAGGTCATCGTAGTAGAACCACTCGCTGCCGCCGAAGAAGCCACGCAGCGTCAGGTTCAGCGTGACTGCGTTGAAGGGCGCCTGCATGACGGTCTCCCAGCGGGTCCACTCGTCGGCGGTGATGTCCTCGAAGGGCGCAGCCTGCACATCGGCGCGCCCCCCGTCGGCGTCCAGGAAGTAGACCTTGATCTTGGGCACTTCAGCGCCGCCGGGCTGCACGCGCCGGATCCAGCCGGTGATGCGGTAGGCCGCGCCGCCCTCGATCGCTATCTGCTGCGCGGCGCCGTCCTCGAAGCGGGCTCTCACGCAGCGCTCGCCGGAGTGGGCGACGGCCGGATCGGTCACGAACTCCGCCTCGCCGCTGATCGTCCAGCCCTTCGGCACCTCGCCGTCCAGCTCCTCGAAGCCGGGGCTGTGCAGCAGGTTCTGGCGTGCTGCGTCCTGCGCCCACGTCGCAGTCGCGCCGATCATCGCGATTACAGCGAGTGCGGCCGGTGCGCGCGTCATGCTGATCACGCTCCTGTCTGATCTCAGCGGCGGTGGCGGGACCTCGTCGTCAGCGCGTGAAGTAGTCCGGCGCGACCTCAACGCTGGCATCGCCGAGCACCGCATGCAGCCCAACGAGCGCGTAGCATGCCTGAGAGCAGAGGTCCATCTTCGGGCATGTCTTCCCCGCCGAGGTGGCACATCCCTCGCGCGAGCAGCGCGGCAGGTGCTCGGCCGCGGCGTGGAGAACCCTACCTCACCGTTCAGCGCCGTTCCCATCCCAGTTTGCGTAGAGGTAACTACTCACCTTGTGGTGTCAGGTGCGTTGTAGGAGGAGGTTCGCGTCAATAGAGGGGCCGAGGGCGTCGGTGAGCGTTTCGAGGGCATCATCGCCATGTTTTTGGGCGGTCTGCAGCACCGTCGCGACGGTCGCGTAGGCCTGCGCGCCCCACGTCGAGCGGAAGCCGCCGGTCACTTTACGGTGGACCACCGGCTTGCGCAAAGCTCGCTGCGAGGCGTTGTTGTCGGCGGGCACGTCCTCGTTGAGATGCGAAGCATCTCCGCAGGAAGGTAAACAGACTGTCGCGATGCTTACGGTAACGCTTCTGCAGGCGTCGTCCGTTCTCGCCGCGCGCCTCATCAGCCAGCAGAGCGTCGCAGGCGGCCTCCATGCGCTGCACCTGGGCCGCGAACAGGTCTTCGGGCAACGCGTCACGACACGTGTCGAGGCGCATGGCGCGTCTGAACAGTTGCTGCATCCGCCAGCAGAAGCCGCAGCGTTCGGCCTCAATGCCGTATTGCAGATCCCGAAGCTGGTGGGCCATGCACAACTGTTGCCGCTGTGCCGGGGCTTTCATCTGGGCGCTGAAGCAGTCGCTGACCCAGACCTGTGGTTTTACGTCACCCAGCACGTCATGGATCACCCGGCTGCCGCGACTGTCGGCGATCAGATGGTAACTGGCCCGAGGCGTCTCGAAGACCCAGTGCCAGTGATTGTTACCGTCAACGCGGGCTCCAGTCTCGTCGCAGCCGATGACCGGACTGGCCCGGATGCTCCGGCGTATCCGTTCCGCTCGCGGCTGGAGATTCTCGGCCAGCCTTCGCACGATGTTGGCAATCGCGCCCTGGCTGATCTGCAGGCCGAAGAGCTGTGCCATCAACTGCTGCAGCCGCTCGTAGGAGATATGCTGAACATTGTACAGATAGGCCACCAGCGCCTCGATGCGCGGCCCGAAGGTGCGCTCAGGCTCCAAACCCGGTGGATAATCGGCCTGCTGCTGATGACCACAATGCGGGCAGGCAACCTCGTAGCGGCGGGCCTCGATCACCACCGGCCGCACCGGAGGTATCTCGACCACCTGACTGCGGCCGACCTCTCTGCCGCACACATCGGACAGGTCGGCGCCGCAGTCCTCGCAGCGCTTGGGCCGACATTGGAGCGTGATGTCCGGCTCCTGACGGCGGCGGGAGTGGCCCTGATGGCCCTTCTT
>JBNGDZ010000295.1:0-6422 GCA_049975765.1 Armatimonadota bacterium | reverse complement strand
ACCGGTGAGGTGCTCATCTGCCTTCCCTCCGGTGTCCGGCGATACAGGTGACAAAAAGAGAACGCGCCCGGCCATTGGGCCGGACGCGGTACGCAAATGCTGGGGCCTCTACCACACGAACGGCGAGTCCTCGCTGGGCGCGGCCTTCGTAACCACGACGTTGGCCGCCCGAGGGCCCTTGGGGTCGTCTTCGACGTCGAACTCCACCTCGGAGTCCTCGGTGAGGGTACGATACCCCTCACCAACGATTGCGGAGTAGTGCACGAAGACGTCCTCGCCCTCCTCGCGCTCGATGAAGCCGTAGCCCTTCGCGTCGTCGAACCACTTCACTGTCCCGGTCGCCATACGATAGATCCTCCGTCCGGTTTGTTCCCCCGATGCCTGGCCGGCGTTGCAGCGAATGCCGCGAGTGCGCCGAACAACAACAGAGGCCGGCGGTCTCGCCGCCGGATCGCTGCAGTAGAACGATAACACACGCCCCGGAGGGCGTGCAAGCACGGCGCGCCGGGAGGCCATGGACGCCACGGCCTCTCCCCGGCGGCCGATCCAATGGTGACGCCCGGCTTGAAGCCGGGCGTCTGCGTTTGTGACCACGCGCCGGACTACCACATCGTCGTCGCGTCGTCGGCGGGCGCCGCCTTGGTCACGATGACGTTGGCGGCACGAGGGCCCTTCGGATCCTCCTCAACGTCGAACTCCACCTCGGAGCCCTCCGTGAGGGTCTTATAGCCCTCGCCGACGATCGCGGAGTAGTGCACGAAGACGTCCTCGCCGTCCTCGCGCTCGATGAAGCCGTAGCCCTTCGCGTCGTCAAACCACTTGACCGTCCCGGTCGCCATTACGGGTTTCCTCCCCGTGTGTTTCGTGCGCTGTTCGCGCGCCGGGGAGTGACCCTAGCAGCGCCTCGAACAACGACACAACAGACTGATACTACCTATAGTATACGTACTTGCCTCTGGAAGCGCAAGAGATTCTGAGGGGAAAAGGCGGAGAAATCCCTATCGCGCCGGTGGGATTACCGTCTCCCTCAGCCCGCCACTCGCAGCACCTCCCCCATGGCGACCTCCGCCCAGCGCCGAGGCCCCAGGATGCGAAGCAGACGGCGCAGCATCAGTGCGGTGCTGAAGGTGAGCGCCCCTCAGAGTCTGATCTGCTTCCACTTCCCGCGCTTGAAGATCCAGGCGACCATCAGCGACTGCATGACCCAGGCGGCGGAGAGGCCCAACCAGGCGCCGAAGGGCCCCAGGTCCAAGACCACCGTCAGCGTGTAGGCGATGGCTGGCCCGACGCCGGAGGTGAAGATGAGGCTGGCGTAGAGGGGCGAGAGAGTGTCGCCGGCGCCGCGCAGGGCGCCCGAGCAGCCCATCGACGCGCCCGTGAACGGCAGCGCCGCAGAGAGCGTGATGAGAGCGATGACGCCCCATCTGATGGTCTCGGCGTCGTCGGTGAAGAAGCCGATCAGGACCCTGGACGCTCCGATGAAGATCGCCGCCATCAGGCCGGTTGCGGCCACCGAGATCCAGGTGACCGTCCAGCCCGAGCGCTCCGCGCGCTGCGAGTCCTCGGCCCCCATGTTCTGGCCGACCGCCGTCATGGCCGCGCTCATCAGCGCCAGCCCGAACATCACGCCGAACATGCGGATCTGCACCGAGACCGTGTAGCCGGCCACGGCCATTCGCCCCGCGTCCGTCTGGTTGAGGATCCAGAATAGCAGCAGGAAGGCCAGGTTCCGGGTGAGGCCCTGGATCGACGACGGCACGCCGATGTAGAACATCTTCCCCCACAGCGACAGGTCGATCCGCCAGTGGTCGATCAGGGGCATGTGAATGGCGAACCTCCCGCAGCAGACGATCCACAGCAGGATCACCGCCCCCACCGTCCGGGAGATCACCACCGCCCACGCCGCCCCCTGGACGCCGAGCTCCGGGAAGGGCCCCACCCCGAAGATCAGCAGCCAGTCGAAGAGGATGTTCCCCGAGTTGATCCCCAGCAGCACCCACAGGGGCGTAAGGGTGTCGCCGGCGCCACGCAGCGACGAGACGATCATGAAGTTGAGCATCAGGGAGATGGTGCCAAAGAAGTACACGCGCATGTACTGCGTCCCGGCCGTGTGCACGACGCCCTTGGCACCCATCGCGGTGAGAAGCGGCGCGGAGAACCAGTAGCCAAGGGGGGCGATAATGAGCCCGAAGATCAGGGACAGGATGACGGCCTGGCGGGTGACATCCGCAGCGCGCTCGGCGTCGCGCTCGCCCATGTAGCGGGCCGACAGCACCTGCGTGCCCGTGGCGACCGCGAAGACGATAGTCATGAAGGTGAAGATCGCCTGCCGGGACTGACCCACGGCCGCGATGGCTGTGGGCCCGAGCTTGCCGACCATCTTGATGTCGGCCACGCCCATGACCCATTGCAGGAACGATGCGGCGACGATGGGCCATGCCAACAGGGCGATGCGCCGCAGCAGGTGTCCCTCCGTCAGGTCCACACGGCGGTCCGCTCCCGTCTCTGCCGGCACGGACCCGGCTTCATGGGGCACCTCTTCGTGCTCTGGTGCCGGCTCGCTGCATTGCGTGCCGCCGTCGCCCTCCACGCTCTCGTCTCCCTGGGCATAGCTGTTGCTGAAGCCGGGCGTCCCCTGATGAGCGGCGAGGTCACACAGCAGGCCCCGGCCGCGCGGCCGGGGCCTTGCCCTCGCCCTCACGCCCTCACTCTCCTGTGCAGCATGATACCATATACGACGTTTCTCGCAAGGAACCGGGGCGCGAGCCCACGACTGGGGATGCGTCGTAGCCTCCCTGCGCCGGCCTCTGCTCGCATGGCGACCCAATCATTGAGGATCGAGAGACGAATGCACTGCAGTTCGGGGAGGGAGCCGCCCGCAGGGAGACGAAACGCGGCACCGCAATGTGAGCGCCGCCGATGCTGCGTCCGGCCTGGGGTAGATCCACGCGACTGAAATCCCGCAGCGTGGCCGGCCCCTGTGAGCCGTACGCCGGAAGCTGGAAGCTGATAGCAATGAAGATCGGACATCGCACCTGGAACCTGGGCCTGCCCATGATGGAGGCCATCGACGCCGCGGGGGAGATGGGCTTCGACGGCGTGTCGCTGATCGCTCACCAGCAGGCCGTGTGGCCTCCGGAGCTGACCGGTAGCCGCGCTGGGGAGATCCGGAGCCGCTGCGCTCGCAACGGCCTGGAGATCAGCGCGCTCACCGGCCGCTTCGGGAGTCTGATCGGCGAGGGCGCCGACGAGAACCTGCAGTGGTCGCTGTCCGTGGTGGAGGCCGCCTCCGCGCTCGAGATCCCCGTCGCCACCAGCCACATCGGCGTCATTCCGGAGGACCTGACGCGCGACGACGTGCGGGCCATGATGCAGCGCGTTCGCACGCTCTGTGATCGCGGCGACGAGCTGGGCGTGACCATCGGCGTTGAGACGGGTCCTGAGAGCGCGGAGGTGCTGCGCGACTTCATCGAGGAGGTGGGCTCGCCCCGGCTGCGCGTCAACTACGACCCGGCGAACCTGCTGATGAAGGGCTTCGAGCACATCGGCGGCGTGGAGGTGCTGGCGCCGTACATCGTCCACACCCACGCCAAGGACGCCGTCCGCGAGGATCCGGACGGCCGCCGACAGCGCCCGCTGGGTGAGGGCGATGTGGACATCCCGCTGTGGGTGGACACACTCAGGTCCGTCGGCTACGACGGCTGGCTGTGCATCGAGCGCGAGAGCGGTGAGGATCGGCTGGGGGACGCCCGCCGGGGCCTGGCGCTGTTGCGCACGCTGGTCTGAACGCGCAGCGCCTCGCGGCCGGGCGGCGCTGGGTGCGTCCTGAGTGAGATCGCTGCGCGGTCTCCGTCGGTTGCGGGCGAGGGCGCCCGCAACACATATGGGTCCTGGGGCGGGGGCCCGCCCCGTGCCGCCTATGCGTGAAGTCCACATGCTAAGGTGGCTGAGGTTGACGGGGCCCGGGGGCCGTGGTATACTCCCATTGTCGGGGCGTGGCGCAGTTTGGTAGCGCGTACGGTTCGGGTCCGTAAGGTCGCCGGTTCAAATCCGGCCGCCCCGACCATATCGCCTTCCCCCCCGGTTCACCGCAGACCGGGGTTTGTTCATGTACGGGCAGGACCGGTTCACGCGTCGGCGAACCGGGCAGCATCACCCCGTGGAGGAGGAAGCAATGAGCGAGCTCATTGACCTGCACGCCGCCATGGTTCGCCTGCCCAGCGTCAACCCCTGCGGACGCCCTCCGGAGGGTCCGAACGAGGGCGAGGCGCACATGTCGCGCTTCGTCCATGACTGGCTCGCAGAGCGGGGCATCGAGGCCCGCCTGCAGCCGGTGAAGCCGGGGCGCGAGAACGTCATCGCCCGCGTGCCCGGTCGAGAGGAGCCGCCGCTGGCCTTCGAGGCGCACATGGACACCGTGTCTGTGGAGGGCATGACTATCCCGCCCTTTGAGCCGCGCATTTCTGACGGTCGTATGTACGGGCGGGGCTCCTGTGACACCAAGGCCTCCCTGGCGGCGATGATGATGGCGCTGGTGCGGGTCGCCGACGGCGATCCTCCGCCGCGCAGCATCGTGTTGGTGGCGGCGGTGGACGAGGAGTACCTCCACTCCGGGGCCAGGCGCTACCTGGAGGAGTCAGGGCCGCTGGCCGGGGCGGTGGTGGGGGAGCCGACCGGCCTTCGCGTGGTGGTCGCCCATAAGGGCGCCCTGCGCGTCCGGGCCATCACGCACGGGGTCAGCGCCCACAGCTCGAACCCCGAGAAGGGCGTTAACGCCATCTACCGGATGGCCCGCGTCGTGCGGGCGCTGGAGCGCTTCAGCGACGAGCTGCGGGAGCGCGACGAGCATCGGCTGGTGGGCGGGCCCACGCTCTCGGTCGGCACCATCTCCGGGGGCACCGCCGTCAACGTGGTGCCCGACCGCTGCGAGTGCATGGTGGACCGCAGGCTCATCCCCGGCGAGACGCCCGATGGCGCCTACGAGGAGATCGCCGCGGTCCTCGAAGAGCCGCTCCAGGACGGCGATGAGCTGGAGGCGACTCTGAAGGATCACCCGGTCGAGACCGCCATCGACGAGCCGATCGTGCAGCAGGCCAGGCGGGCGGTGCATGAGGTCACGGGCAACGATGAGCCGGTGGGAGTGGCGTACTGCACCGACGGCTGCGACTTCGCCGCCCATGGCGACCCTCTGGTCGTGCTGGGGCCGGGCGACATCGCCCAGGCTCACACCGCCGACGAGTGGATCGAGGTGCGCCAGGTGGAGCTGGCCGCCGAGATCTACGAGCGGATCATGCGCGGGTGAGGCCCTCCATCACGTTCGGTGGCTGAGCGGCTATCGCAGCTCGTCGGGCAGGGGCGGCAGCGGTGGACGCCTCTCGGGCCGGATGAGCCGGCGGATGCGGCGCATGTTGGTGAGGTCCTCGGCCTCCGTGCCGGGCGTCTCCATGATGAACGGGAGATGTTCCAGGGCTGGGTGGTTGACGATGCGCGCCATGGCCTCCCGGCCGATCTCCCCCCTGCCGATGTGCCAGTGGCGGTCGCGGCCGGAGGCGAACGGGAAGCGGGAGTCGTTTACGTGCAGCAGGGCCAGCCGCTGCATGCCGAAGGTCTCGTCCATCTCGCGCAAGGTGCGCTCCAAGCCCTGCCCGGTGTGAATGGGGTAGCCGGCCGCGAAGGCGTGCGCCGTGTCCAGGCAGACGCGCACGCGCTGCGGGCATTCCGTGGCGTCGATGATGGCCCCAAGCTCGGCGAAGCGCGAGCCTACCATGTTCACCTGACCGGCGGCGTTCTCGAGGATGATCGGCGGGCCACCCGGCACCGCCTCGCAGACCGCCTCCACGGCCCGCGACACGCGAACGATGCCCTCCTCGATGCATCCCTCCGCGCCGACGCTGCCCAGGTGCAGGACCACGCCCGCGGCCTGCAGGCGCTCCGCGGCGCGCACCTCGGCGCACAGGTCCGCGACGCTGCGCTCCCGCAGCTTCGCATCGGGCGACGAGACGTTCAGCAGGTACTTGGCGTGAACGAAATGCGGGCGGATGTCCCGCGCGGCGAGCTCATCGGCGAAGCGCCGCGCCTCGACCTCCGGGAACGGCCTCCGGGCCCACTGCACGGGCGCGGTGGTGAAGAGCTGCAGCGTGGTGCACCGGCGGATGACCGCGCGCCGGAGGCAGCGATCCAGGCCTCCGGCGATGGAGATATGGAAGCCCAGGCGCACCGTCAGTCCTCCGCCTCACGCCGGCGGCGCCGACGGGCGGCCCGGGAGAACGCCTCGTAGGTGAGCTTCCGGTAGAGGAACCACGACAGTATAAAGGCCATGTAGATGGCCATGGCGCCGAGGATCGCCGCCGGCAGCCACGCCCACCACGGCCAGCCGACTCCCGCCAGCCACCACCCCACCAGCACCGCGGCACCAAGCGCGA
>JBNGDZ010000294.1:4605-6423 GCA_049975765.1 Armatimonadota bacterium | reverse complement strand
CGTTGGGCACGGTCCCCAGGTAGCCGGTGCGGCTATCCACTGAGCCCGGCATGGCCACGCCGATCCCCGCCAGGTCGGCGGCGCCCAGGCCAGCCTCCTGGAGCACGGCGTCGATGGCGGCCGAGATCTGTCCCGCCATCGAGGCGCCCTCCCGCTGGGTCGGCGTCTTGTGGCGCGCCACCACGTCACCAGCGGCGGTCACCACCAGCGCCATGATGTTGGTTCCGCCCACATCCACGCCTACGAAGTCGCGTTCGCCCGCGTTCATCGCAGCTCACTCCTCACCGATGTCTGCACTGTGACGAGGAATCCGACCCCGCAGGCCGGAACCCTCCATCACCATGAGGACAATCGATCCGCTCGCCGCCGCCGGACTGAGCCCGGCTGACTCCCCCGACGTCGTCCGTCGCGCCTTCGCCTGGGCGGTGGCCGTCCACGCCGGCCAGGTCCGCAAGGACGGTTCCCGGCTCATCGACCACGTTATCGGCGTCGCACGGAACGTACAGCAGTTCGGCTCTGAGGTCGGCTACCTGCTCACCGCTGCCCTGCTGCACGACGTCGTCGAGAACACTGAGGTGCCGCTGAGACAGGTACGAGAGCGCTTCGGCGAGACCGTTGCCACCCTCGTGGACGCCGTCACCAACCGTGAGGGCGAGGATGCTCAGGATGCCGCCGACCGGGCGCGTGACTACGGCGATGACGCCCTGTTGCTGCGTCTATGCGACCGACTGGACGGCATTCGCCGCAGCTCCGGGCGCCATGAGGACAACCGCCGGGAGTTCCTCGCCACCAGCCGCCACGTGCATCTCCGCCTGGCGCATCAGCGCTTCCCCGAGCTGGCGGAGGCGATGCGACAGGCCCTCGACGAGGCGGAGACGACGCTGGACTGAGTCCTTCGCTTCCCATCCTCCCGGCCCGCGTCGCCGAGGCTGACCAGCCGACCTGCGGCCTCCCGGAAGGGCGGAGCGGAAGATGGAAGCACTGACCGCCATGGATCATCAACAACCGCAGTTCGACGCTTGTGGCACTGCATCCTGCTCCCGGCCGCTGCCTCCGTCGCCAGGATCCGAGCATGCCCGGGAATAGGCAGCAGGCGGTACAGGAGGCGTCCGAGATGCGCGTGATGCTCAACCAGCGCGTCCCCACGTCCGATGGCCCCACGCTGGCCACCGACGTCTATCTGCCGGACGGAACCGGCGGCTTCCCGGTGCTGCTCACGCGCACGCCGTATCACCGCGCCGTCGCCATCGGCGGCGACCCGGCTGGCATGGCGGGCGTTCGCCGCTATACCGATCGCGGCTACGCGCGAGTGATCCAGGACACCAGGGGGAAGTACGACTCGGACGGCTCGTTCCGACCGCTGATCCACGAGGCCCCCGACGGCCAGGAGACCGTGGCCTGGATCGCGGAGCAGCCCTGGTGCAACGGTCGGGTGGGCCTCATCGGCGCCAGCTACCTGGGCATCGTCCAGGTCCCCGCGGCGGCGGGTGGGCACCAGGCCCTGCGCTGCATCATCCCCAGGGTCGCCCCCGCCAGCTTCTTCACCGACTGGATCCGCTACGACGGCTGCTTCGCGCTGGCCAACGCCGTTCGCTGGTGCTTCACCCACAGCACCTGCCGCACCAAGCCCACCGCCGGCCACTTCACCTGGGAGGAGCTGTACGACCTGTCCAGCCTGACCGAGATCGAGGCGCGCACCGGCCTGGTGGCGCCGGAGCTGCGCAACTGGGTGGAGCACGACAGCTACGATGACTACTGGGCGGCGATCGATCAGCACCGCATGTACGAGGGCGTCGCCGCCGCGGGCCTGCACATCGG
>JBNGDZ010000294.1:0-4595 GCA_049975765.1 Armatimonadota bacterium | reverse complement strand
GGGCTTCTCCGGCATCGGCGAGCGCGGCGCGACCGACGTCGCCCGTAGCGGCCAGCGCCTCCTCATCGGTCCGTGGGGGCACTCCACCGTCGGCCAGCGGGAGTACGGCGAGTGGGACTTCGGCCCCGACGCCGCGCTGAAGGTCGATGACTACGAGGTGCGCTTCCTCGACCTGTGGCTGCGGGACACCGACGACGGGATCTCCGAGCAGCCGCCCGTGAACGTTTTCCTGATGGGCGAGAACCGCTGGGTGGGCCTGGCCGACTGGCCTCCGCCCGAGGCGCAGATGCAGCAGTGGTATCTGTGCTCCGCCGGCGATGCGGCGGGACTCGGCGGCGATGGGCGACTGTCCCGTGAGGGGCCGACGGGCAGTGAGGCCGACGAGTACCTCTACGATCCGCGCGATCCCTGCCCGACCCGCGGGGGGCCCATCTACTGGGGGCTCTCGCCGGCCGGACCGGTGGAGCAGCGGCCCATCCTGACCCGCCCCGACGTGCTCTACTACCGCAGCGACATTCTGGGGGAGCCGCTGACCGTGATGGGGTCGATCGAGCTGGACCTGTGGTTTGCCACCGGCGCCGAGGATACGGACATCGTGGCGAAGCTGTGCGTGGTGGAGCCGTCCGGGCGCGTCATCTCCCTGACCGGCGGAAGCCTGCGCTGCCGCTACCGGGAGAGCTGGAGCGACCCCAGCCCCCTGACACCGGACGAGCCCGCACGACTGCGGCTGCACCTGGGCAATCTCGCATACACGTTCCCCGCCGGCTCGCGCGTCGCACTCATCGTCACCGGCAGCAGCTTCCCGAGGATTCTGCCACACCCCAACACCATGGCGCCCACCTGGAGCGAGGACCCGCCGGTCACCGCCCGCCAGCGCGTCCTGCACACAGAGGGCCACGAGTCTCGACTGCTGCTTCCGGTGGTGTGAGGCCTGCGGGTGCGCTCTACTCAGCGGCGCGGACGAACTCGCTGAGCGTCTGCACGTTGTCGATGAACGTCCGGCTCTCGATGACACCGGTTTCGGGGGCGGTGTCCCAGGCGTCCATCACGCCCTCCTCCACCCACGCTCCGCGCCCGTCCATGGCGTCGATGACTGCGCGCACCTCGTCGGGGGACGGGGGCGAGGCTGGCGTCGGCGACGGACCGTCCTCCACCAGCCGCCGGTACTCCGCCTCAATGGTGTCCAGGCGGCTCTCGCGGATGAAGCCGTAGTGCCCCGGCATGTCCTCCGCCCCGTAGGTGATCTCGTAGTCGCGGGTGAAGTAGATCGGCCGGTTCGTCCTCAGCTCGTAGAACCGCGCCAGCCTCCCGTCCGGCAGCGCCGAGGCGCGCAGGTACTGCATGGCTTGGGGGATCGGCTCCAGGTAGCGCTGGTTACCGGTCTCTCGATACAGCAGCATCAGACACTCCAGCACGCCCTGCGACTCCTCCCCCGTGATCGCCGGCGGCTCGAACCGGCGGTCCCAGACGGGCTGCATGTTCGCGTCGTACTGCTGGCACCATGCCGGCTGCGGCTCGGGCATCTGAGCCAGCAGCAGGAAGGCGCCACCGCTCTCGGCCGCCCGCAGGTAGCGCTCGTCGCCGTAGACCTCGTGCGCGGTCAGCATGGCGGCGATCATGTCCGGCGTGATGGTGTCGTTCAGACAGTAGCAGCCCGTCCAATCCTTCGTCCAGGTGCGCGACCACCCGTCCGGGTAGGACGCGGGGATCACCGGATAGATCGCCAGGTCCGGCCGATGCGCGGGGAAACGGTCGTAGTTGTGCGACCAGGCGCCGATCGGATACTGCGCCATCAGCCCAGACTCCAGCGCGTACGTGGCCGCCTCGTGGATGCCCTCGTCCTCGAACTGCAAGGCCTCGTCCAGCCGCGCCAGGAATCGGACCGCCGAGGCGGTGGTGTCATCGTCGAGGATCGTCATGTTCCCCTCGTGCTCGCGCCACCGCCAGACGTGCCAGCCCTCCTCGCCCCCCGGCTCGGTGGTGGGGCCGGTGCCCGCGTCGGGGTGGTCCACGCGGTACATGCGCTCCGCGCGTGCCGCCGGATCGAAGCTGATGGAGTAGTACCACCCGCCCGACAGCATCTGGCCGCGCACGAGGGCGTTGGCGGCGTCGAGCGCGGCGTCCAGGTGAAGCTGTTCGCCGGTGGCGTCGTAGGCGTCCAGGAGGGCCATGCCCACCGCCGGGGTTCCGGGAGGCTGCACCCACACGGTCTCTCCGTCAGTCCGGGCCTCGCCCTCGCGCAGTGACAGGTCCCCGCTGTAGCGCCACACGTAGCCGCCGTGGTCGGCCACCTGGCCGTGGTAGAATGTAACGGCTCGCCGCAGGGCCTCCGCCGCCTCCTCGGCGGTTGGCTCCTGCGCCGAGCAGCCGATGCACGCCAGCGCCGCCACGGCGATGGGCGTCCACCGCGCCCTGATCATGGCCTCACCTCCAGGCTGCGCTGGAGGTTAGTCCTCGCCCTCCACCATCTGCTGCAGCAGCATGGCGATGGCGATCAGCGAGTGGGCCTGGGAGCCGGCGTAGCGCTGCTCCACCGGCCGCTGCATGTCATCGAGAATCATCTCGGCCTCCTGGATGTGGCTCTCGGCCGTGTCCGCCATGGTGGACCCTCCCTACGAGCTGTCTTGGTTACGCCTGACCTTGACCTCGACATCGCCCTGCAGCACGGTGCTGCCGGGCGGGACCGACTCCATCAGCCACACGTTGGAGCCGATCACCGCGCCCCTGCCGATGACCGTCTCCCCGCCCAGGATCGTGGCTCCGGCGTAGACGATAACGTTGTCCTCCAGCGTCGGGTGGCGCTTGATGTTCTTGATGGGGTTGCCGTCCTCATCGAGGGGGAAGCTCTTGGCGCCCAGCGTCACGCCCTGGTAGAGCTTGACATTATCGCCGATCTCGCAGGTCTCGCCGATGACCACCCCGGTGCCGTGGTCGATGAAGAAGCTGTGGCCGATCTCCGCGCCGGGGTTGATATCGATGCCCGTGGTGGTGTGGGCGTGCTCGGTCATGATGCGCGGGATCAGCGGCACGTCAAGCTCGTACAGGATGTGCGCGATGCGGTGCACCGTGATGGCCTGCAGGCCCGGGTAGCTGAGCATGATCTCGGCGTAGGTGTGGGCGGCCGGGTCGCCGTAGTAGGCCGCCTGCACGTCGTCGATCAGCAGCCGGCGCACCTCGGGGAGGCCCGCCACGAAGCGATTGGTCAGCAGCGCCGCGGTCTCCTCCACGTCGGCGTCCGCCTCCGTCTCTCCCTTGCTGCGGGCGTAGGCGCCCGTCCAGCGGAAGGGGAGGGCGCGCTCGATCTCCCGCCGGATCAGCCTGTAGCCCCGCGCCAGCCGCTCCTGCACGAAGCCCTCCATGGAGCCGTTCAGCTCCAGCTCCGTCGCCATCCGCCCCGGGAACAGCACATCGGTGAAGCAGGTGAGCGCCTCCAGCACCCGCGCCCGCGAGGGCACCGGCGTGCCCACCTCCTCCGGTGTGTCGATGCCATCATGGCCGAAGCTGTCCGTGAGCTGCTCCACCACGTAGCAGGAGAGCTGCGCGGGCCCGCGGCATGCGCAGATGTCGCGAGCGTTGCACGTCTCGCACCGTCTCAGCGGATAGCGCGTCACCATCACTCGTCCTCCTCCGGGGCCGGGGGAAACGCAATCTCCCGGCCCCTGTCCATGCCATCCCCGATGTAGTAGAGCCGAACGTCGGTCGTCTCCGGCGGCTTGCGGGAGTCCCCGTAGCTCCAGATGGCGCGCACATCGCCCGGCCCGCGGCGGTGGCCCATCACCGGCTTCACGTGGTTGTGCGACCACTGCGAGTCCCGGGTCAGCGAGCGCGTGTGCGCCCAGGTGGCGCCGGCGTCCGGCGAGCGGTACTCCTCGATCTCCCCGCCGTCCTCGTGCGCCTGCACCGCCCTCGTCGGCCCCCAGATGCGCATGTCGTCATCCGCCATAATCATCAGGCAGCCGGCGTCGTACATGTGGTCGCTCTCGGCCACATCCGTGATGGCCCACCCGCCCGCCGGGTCGCGAGCCACCTTCCAGGTGGCCTGGAACGTCTCCACCTCCGCGTCCAGGAACAGGATGTACGGGTTGCCCTGCTCATCAAGCTGGATGTCCTTGAGCCACACGCCGTGCTGGCCGCAGTCGTAGACCTTCTCGGCGCTCTCCTCCGTGATCGGCAGATCGTAGGCCGTCCCGTCGCTGCGCCGCCAGGTCTGTCCGCCGTCATCGGTGTAGGCGTAGTAGACATTGTAGCGGCGCGCCCACAGGTGCTTGCTCTCGATCTCCTCGGCAGTGCCGCCGCCCAGGCGCGACCAGGCGAAGTGCAGCCTCCGCGGATAGGCGCCGCCCTCGGCCACCGTCACCCCGTAGATGGAGTACTCCGAGGCCCCGCGGGCCTCCGGCGAGACCCCGAAGGCGCAGATGTCGGTGGGCTCCGACCAGCTCTGCCCGCCATCGGTCGATGTCCGGAAGCGCCAGCCGGGGGCCTTGCGGTAGGAGACGAAGATCTCGCCCTCTCGCAGCATCCACGGCTGCGGGTAGGAGGTGCCGCCGTCCGGCTCCACCTCCGCGCGCTCCTCCCACCGGGTGATATCGTAGGGC
>JBNGDZ010000293.1:0-6428 GCA_049975765.1 Armatimonadota bacterium | reverse complement strand
CGCCATCACGCCCAATCAGGCTCCCGGCGCCGAGAACGCGTGCTCTATCGCGGCGCTGATGCAGCTTGCCAGGGCCTTCGTGGATCAGCCCCCCAAGCGCACCGTGGTGTTCCTCGCCACCTCCGGGCACTTCGAGGGCCTGGCCGGCACCAAGCACTTCCTGCGCCAGTTCATCCGCGGCGCCCACGGCGAGCGGCGCGTCGAGATCATGTTCAACCTCGTCGGCGACGCCCGCGCCGAGCTGGAGGACGCCATCGCCCGCGTCTGGGAGTACCCCTACCGGCTGGAGGAGCAGAAGACCGCCGAGGAGCTGGCCGACGAGCGCATGCGGGCGCTGGGGCGCATCCGCAGGGCCGTTACCTACGCGTCCAAGCGGGCGCACAAGCTCGGGAAGGTGGTTCGTGCGGCCCAGCATGACGATCCCAACGCCGGCAAGCTCGAGGAGTACCGGCTGACCAAGGAGGAGCTTGCCGAGCGCCAGGAGCTGGTCGCGGAGTTCGAGGCCGCTCGGCCGGAGATCGACCAGGCCGTGGAGCGGGCGCGGGAGGTGCTCCGGGAGGCCGGAGAGCTGGATCGGGACGCCTCGCTTGAGGCCAAGGAGCAGATGCTGGCACGGGTGGAGCAGGCGGCCTGGGACCTGGTTGACGCCCTCGACTTCTCCGAGAAGAAGATCTACCTGTGGTTCTCCACAGACCTCTCCAGCCACAACGACTCCTTCGGCATCTTCTACAAGGGCTACTTCTACAACTACAGCGAGAGCATCCAGTGGAAGTTTTCGGACATCGGCAAGAAGGCCCGGGAGTACTCTGACCTCATCGCCACCAGCCTGGGCGTTCCGGTGCGGCTGGTTGACGGGATCAACGCGATCCAGGGCAAGAGCTGGCAGACCTACATGGCCGGCAAGCTGGCGCTGTCGAGCGAGGTGGCCACGCTGTCGGGCACCCCCGGGCTGGGTTTCGCGACGGTGGACGACTCCCGCCCATGGGTTGACACGCCGATGGACCGCATCGAGCACGTGCAGATGAGCAACCTTGTGGAGCAGACGCGCTTCCTGGCCTGTCTGCTGCTGGACCTGGTGTCCATCGACGACCCGCGGGACCTCTACGACCTGGAGCTGGCGGACAATTTCGTGGAGATCAAGGGCCACGCGGTGCAGTTCAACCCCCGGGAGAGCCTGTTCCCGGACGATCCCATTCCCGGCTCAGTGGCGGTGGCGCGCACCGGCTCCAAGACCTCCATGGGCGTGCGCAGCGAGATCTTCGACATCGTGCGAGAGGACGGCAGCTTCTACCTGCCGGGCCTGCCCAACTCTCGAGCGCGTGGCGGGACCATCACCGTTGAGGCCTACCTGCTGGACGAGGAGGACGGGCGCGTGCGCATGGCGCCCGACCTGGGCGTCCCCGGGGCCGAGGCCTATCCCAACCGGGTGACCATGGACCAGGAGGTCAAGCCCATCACGGTGGTGATGTTCGACTGCAAGCCGGTGGCCATCTTCGACATGGTGGACCAGCGGTTTTTCCAGCTCCTGCGGGAGCTGCATGTCTACGACGCGCAGACCGATGCCGCACCGTACGAGTACGGCTACTGCCTGCCGCTTCCGCCCCAGCAGTTCACGTCCAGCTACGAGCCCGTGGCGGTGGTTTTCGCTCCCTCGGGGACCAAGGTCAAGATCACCATGGGCGCCAGCCTCTTGGGGCTGCGCTTCGTGCTGGTCAACCCCACGGAGCTGGAGCCGCTGGGCGAGGGCTATCTGGTGGACCGGCACCCGTCGCTTTACGCCACCCCCTACCGGGTGGCCATGGACATGTGGCAGCTCGACGACCATCGCATGGCCGCCCTCTCGAAGCACGGGATCACCAATGCGCGGGTGGAGCGGGCCCACGCGGAGGCGCTGGACTACCTCAAGCTCGCGCAGCAGTACCTGCGGGAGCGCAAGTACGACGAGTTCTTCACAGCCGCGCGGTCCGCCTGGAGCTATGAGTCTCGCGCCTACCCCGATGTGCGGAAGACCGCCGACGACGTGGTTAAGGGCGTGCTGTTCTACCTGGCGCTGCTGATGCCATTCGCGGTGTTCGCGGAGCGGCTGTTCCTGGCGGCCCGTGAGATCAAGGGCCAGATCCTCGGCACAGCGGCCTTCTTCGTGGGTATCTTCATTCTCACCGCCGCGGTCCACCCCGCCTTCGCCATCACCTTCACGCCGATGATAATCCTGCTGGCCTTCATCATCCTGGCGCTGACGGTCATCGTCGTGGGGATCGTGGTGCAGAAGTTCGAGGAGCAGATGCGCGAGATGCGGTGGGAGCAGACGGGGGTGCGAGAGGCGGACGTGGGTCGGCTCTCCGCCTCGGCGGCAGCCTTCGGCCTGGGCATCTCCAACATGCGCCGGCGCAAGATCCGAACGCTGCTTACCTGCACCACCCTGGTGCTGCTGACGTTCACGGTGCTCTCAACGACCTCCATCAAGCAGACGATCCGCAGCAACCGCATTCGGCTGCCTCACAGTGCGGAGTACAACGGGATCATGATCCGGGAGAAGACCTGGACGCCGATCGGGGAGCCGACCACGCGCGTGATGCGCAACGAGTTCGGCGATCAATACCCCGTGGCTCCGCGCGCATGGTACTTCTCCAGCCGCGTCGGCGAGCAGTCATTCGTGACCGTGTCCCGCGCGGGGGCGAGCTACTCCGCCACGGCCATGCTGGGACTCACCCCCGAGGAGGCCATGATCACCGAGCCGCAGCGGACGCTGGAGGAGGGGGGCCGGTGGTTCACCGAGGATGACACCCTGGCCTGCATCGTGCCCCAGGAGATGGCCGAGAAGCTCAACATCCAGCCCCAGGACGTGGGGAACGTCTTCGTCTCCGTCTTCGGCACCCGCCTGCGAGTGCTGGGCATCATCGACAGCGACCGGTTCAAGCGCGTGGAGGACCTGGACGGTGAGCAGATCACCCCGGTGGACTACCTGCTGATGCAGGAGCAGCAGGCGCAGCGGCAGTCGATGCAGGCCGGCGAGACTCAGATGAGCGAGGACGAGCTTCGGGAGTACATCCACCTCACCCCCGACGCGGTGCTCATCGTGCCCTACAACTTCGTCATCAACGCAGGCGGCGAGCTGCGCTCTGTGGCCATCGGGATTCCTGAGCCCGACAGCGTCCTGAAGCATCTGAGCAATCTCATGTCGCGCGTGGAGCTGAACCTCTACGCCGGGGTCGGTGACACGACCTACCTGTGCAGCGCCGTGGGGACGACCGGAGTGCAGGGCGCCAGCGATGTGCTCATTCCCGTGCTCATCGCGGCCCTGATCGTTCTCAACACGATGCTGGGCTCCGTCTACGAGCGCACCAACGAGATCCACATCTACAGCTCGCTGGGCCTGGCGCCCACTCACATCGCCGCTCTGTTTGTGGCCGAGGCGTCGGTCTACGCCGTGCTGGGCGCGGTGGCGGGGTATCTGGTGGGGCAGGGCGCAGCCAAGATCCTGTTGATGACCGGCGCGCTGGGCGGCCTGTACCTCAACTACTCCTCGCTGGCGGCGGTGGGCAGCACGCTCATGATCATGATCACGGTGCTGCTGTCCGTGATCTACCCTGCCCGGGTGGCCTCCAATATCGCGATGCCGGGCATCGAGCGCCGTTGGACCCTGCCCGAGCCCGTGGATGACGTCATGCGCATGGACCTGCCCTTCACCGTGACCGGCGATCAGGCGCTGGGGGTGAACGTCTTCCTTCTCGACTACCTGGCGGCACATGCGGACTACTCGCTGGGGAACTTCTCCACCGGCGACCTGGGGCTGGACTCGGAGGAGTTCGAACTGGGGGAGGGCTATGCGTTGTCGGTGATGGTCTGGCTGGCACCGTACGACCTCGGCGTGTCAGAGCACCTCACCATCGAGACCGTGCCCACGGAGGACGCGGAGATATTCCAGATTCGCGCCGTCATCCGCCGGGAGAGCGGCGACGAGGCGTCGTGGATCCGGGTGACGCGCAACTTCATCAACCTGCTCCGCAAGCAGTACCTGCTGTGGCGCACGCTGCCCAGTCCGGTGAAGGGCGACTTCGGGGCACGCGGGCGCGCCATCCTGGCGGGCGAGGAGGACCTGCAGCAGACGGCGCAGTAGTGTCGCGGTATCGCCGGCCGAGCCCGTCCGAGACCATCATTTCACTGCCGCCGGAGGTGTCACGTGGCTCCCCTGGACCCGGAACTTGAGCTTTACCGTGGGCTGATGGATCAGCCCGAGGAGTACGAGGATGGCTTCGACGTCAAGACCATCATCGGAGGCCTGTTCATCGGCCTGGTGATGATGCCCGGCGCCATCTACCTGGGGCTGGTGGCGGGGCGCAACCTGGGACCGGCCGCCGAGTGGACCACCATCATCCTCTTCACCGAGATCGCCCGGCGGTCGTTCATCACACTCAAGCGCCAGGAGGTGTACATCCTCTTCTACGTCGCCGCGGCGCTGGCATCCACGCACGGCGGCCTGCAGCTCGCCGGTGGCGCCTTCGCCGGGAAGATGTGGGAGCAGTACTTCGTCCGCTCGCCGGCGGCCCGCGGGATGGGCATTGCCTACGAGATACCCAACTGGGTGGTCCCCGGCCCGGAGTCCGAGGCGCTGATGAGACGCACCTTCTTTCACCCCGACTGGTACTACCCCACCGCCATCCTCCTGCTTGGGGTGATACTCAGCCGGCTGAACTGGTTCGGGCTGGGATACGCGCTCTTCCGGATCACCTCCGACTATGAGCGGCTTCCCTTCCCGTACGCGGCCATCACCGCACAGGGCTCGACGGCGCTGGCGGAGACCACCACCAAGACGGAGACCTGGCGGTGGCGGGTCTTCGCCATCGGTGCCATGGTGGGGCTGGTCTTCGGGGCCTTCTACGTGGGCATCCCCACCATCACCGGCGTCATCATGACCGAGCCGCTGCAGTTGTTGCCGATTCCTTTCGTTGAGCTGACCCGGAACACCGAGAACGTGCTGCCGGCGGTTGCCACCGGCTTCACCGTCGATCTGGGCGCGATCATCGCCGGATTCGTGGTCCCCTTCTGGGCTGTGGTCGGCAGCTTCATCGCCGCACTGGGGAGCTTCGTGCTCAACCCCTATCTCTACCGCGTGGGGGTGCTGCAGGAATGGCACCCGGGGATGGACACGATCCAGACGCAGTTCGCCAACCAGGTGGACTTCTACTTCAGCGCTCACATCGGTACCGCCTTCGCCGTTGCCGTCATCGGGATCGCCGGCATCGTCGCCCACATCTATCGGAACAAGCTCGCCGACAAGGAGGGCAGGGAGCACGAGCCCGGAACGCTCGGCGGGGTGCCGGGACGGGGCGACATCTCGCTGAAGCTCGCCATCGCGCTGTTCGTCATCTCGACCGCCGGCTACGTGTGGCTGTGCCGGCATCTGGTGCCCGATTTCCCGATCACCTGGGTCATCTTCTTCGGCTTCTTCTTCACCCCGCTGAACTCGTACGTTGACGCGCGCATGAAAGGCCTCACCGGCCAGTGGGTCTCGATCCCCATGGTTAAGGAGGGCGTGATCATCCTCAGCGGCTATGAGGGGATCGACATCTGGTTCGCGCCCATCCCCAACTTCGACCACGGCCAGCGGGCCCAGCAGTTCCGGGTCCTGGAGCTGACCGGCAACAAGGTCATCTCGCTTGTGAAGGCGGAGCTGCTCATCCTGCCCATCGTCGTGATCTGCAGCCTGCTGTACTGGGAGTTCATCTGGCGCCTGGCGCCGGTGCCGTCCGCGAACTACCCCTACGCGCAGAAGATGTGGCCCCTCAGCGCCTACCAGCGGACGCTGTGGCTGACGGCGACCTACTCCGAGCACAGCCTCTTCGCGCGCGCCTTCAAGTGGCCGTTCGTGGTAGGCGGCTTCGGCTTTGGGATCATCACCTACAGCATCCTGGCGCTGCTGCAGATGCCGACGCTATTGGTCTACGGCATCGTTCGAGGTCTCGGTCACCTGCCGCACTTCGTGTTCCCCGAGATGGTCGGGGCCCTGATCAGCCAGTACTACATGATCCCCAGGTTCGGCGCCAGAACGTGGAAGCAGTACGCCACGGTGCTCAGCGCCGGCTACGCGTGCGGGATGGGACTGGTTGGCATGGGCTCAGTGGCCTTCGCCCTGATCGGGCAGGCGGTCTCGCAGATGCCGTATTGACCTCCGGGGGCGATGAGCATACCGCGGGCCGGCGCCGGATGGGCCGGCCCGCCTGCACCTGTGGCATGCGCTCGCAAAGCGTGGCGCGTGGGGAACAAACGCCACTATCGCCTGTTTAGTAGAAACGCACGCAGGGGCGGGTCGGGATAGCGGGCGGGGGAACTTCGCGTTTATCAATGGCGATGTACAGTGGTATACTAAAGGTGCCGGGCCCTTCGCCGCCAACTACCGGGCAGGGGTGAACGCGGGCGCCTGTGAAGTG
>JBNGDZ010000292.1:0-6452 GCA_049975765.1 Armatimonadota bacterium | reverse complement strand
CCGTATGGAGGGGCCGGACCACTGTCCGGCCCGCCGTTTGAAGGCGTTCGGTCGATACCTCCGTTTCCGGCCCGACCGTTGCCGCACGGGCTCCCCGGTGCCGGCGGCGACGGCATCGTGCTGCAAGCGTGACATAGTGCTCCCTGGCGGAAACTCGCACATCATGCAGCGTCACTGTGGCTGCCGTCCCGCCATCATGGAGGAACCACCCTGGAGGGGCCGCCGCGAGCCTGGCGAGCGGTGGGAGGTCCGAAGCGTAGCGAAGGACCTCCCAGGTTCCACCCCCGGCCCATTCGTTAAGTAGCGCATGCGCCCCCGCCTGCGCGCCCACTCGTCAAGTAGCGCACGCCCCCCCCGCCTGCGCGCCCTTTACCGGGCCGGGATGGAACCTTCGGCCCAACACGATCCCGATCATCAACTCCGGTCCTAGATCACGTCCCTCCACATGCTGCCCTTCTCCGGCATCTCCTGCCCGGACAGCGCCATCGAACGACCCGTCAGCGGCGCATCCTGCTCTTGCTTCTCCTCCGACTTCCGCAGCTCCGTCAGAGCGCTCTCCAACTCCTCGAGCGCCTCCTCTACGCTCTTTCGGAGTTCCGCCAGTTCAGCCAGCTCGTCCTCCAGCACCACCCCACCGGCCTCTACGTCACTTCCATCGTCATCCGCATTCGCGAAGGGCCACAGAGCTCGTGTGGCCTCCACCGCCGCACGCCCGATGCGCGTCAGCACCGCCTCCTCATCTCGCCTATCCGGCGCCTCCTCCATGACCCCTTCTGCGGCCTTCGCCAGCACCGACAGGTACGTGTCCGGATTCGCTGCCGCCTCCGGTCGGCACACCGCCACATGGTCCAGCTTCACATCATCGATGAATCGGATCTGCTTCCCGACCTCGTCATCATAGCGCCAGAACGCCTTCGTCACGCGCCCCCCGACGCTCAGCCCGTACCGCCGTCCCCCAAGCACCTTCTCGAAGAGCCGACGCGCCCGCGGATTGCTCTTGTCGAGGCGCCCTGCCACTCGGAACTGGTCGTTATCGGCCCATGCCTCCTCCACCGATCCCAGCTCCTCCAGCGGCCCGGCGGTGTGCGATGGCAACACGTCGAGCCCGGTCTGCTCCGTCATCTTCTTGATCGCATTCCGTGTCATCCGCTCCTGTTGGCGGTCGAGACTCGTCGAGGATGCCACTCCCTCGAAGCGCATCTCGCCGTCCTCGTCCTCCCAGACCTTCGCCAGCGGCATCGTCACCGCAAAGCTCCCCGGTCCCTCAAGCACAGCCATCGACTCACCTCCATCGTCTCCGCTCCGCTCTCTCATTCCTCGCCCTGCTCGTCCCTCTGCTTCCCGTCGGCGAGCGGCTGCAGCCCCTGCTTGGCCCGGATCTCGTCCGCCGTCCACACCCCGGTCTCCGCGTAGATCCTCGCGATCTCCGCCTGCTGCAGCTCCTCGCTCAGGTCCATCTCCCGGAAGCGAAACGCCCAGTCCTCAATCCCCATCTGCTCCCGGATCATCCGGTTGATCTGGAACTCCACCCGCCGCTGCTCCGGCCGTACCACCTGCTCACGAAAGGTCTTGTCCTGATCCCGGCTGTTCGCCAGATTCGCATTCTCTACGATGGTGATCTTGCTCGGAGGGACACGGTGGACCATCAGAATCTCGTCCCTGTTCGCCCTCCGGTAGTCGAGAAAGCCCGCATCGTCCGCATCCGCCTGACCGAGACGCTCCAGCCGCACGTTCGTGTCCGCGCCCGGCACCTCCAGCACCAGTGTCTTGTGGGCCTGGCCCTTGATCTCGGTCTCCATGAAGCGCCGCACCTGCTGCAGCAGCTCCTTCGGTGCCGGTCCCCCCTCCACGATCACCGCCAGCCGCGGCACCGCGTTGTGTTCGAAGAAGCTCACATTGTGCTCCGCTGCTGCACGGTCCCCCGCTACCGCGCTCACCGCTGGCAGGATGTCCGGGATCCCATAGTAGGTCGATTGCGGCGTATACTTCCGTAGATGCAGGATCTCGTTCTCTGCCTGCCCAGTCTCACCATCGCTGCGCGGCTCTGATCCCAGAACACGAAATCGCTGCTTCCGCCCCTCCCGGATCTGCACGAACCCGCTCCGGTCGCTCCTCACACGCACCGTCGTCGCCGGAACATGGTAGAAGCCGTCGATCTCCCCCTCCGAGTTCCGGGTGATCTCGACGTAGCCGTTCCCCACCGTCTCCACATCCGTCCACACCGCCCGCATCACTTCGGTGAAGGTCATCTCCGGGTTGCATGACCCGAAGAGCTGCTCCAGCCGCTCCCGCTCCTGCTCGTTCGCCCCCGAACGCAGCGCCACGAACCGGTATCCCAAACCCACGATGTTCGTCGTCTTCGCATCGACGCAGGCCTTGTGCGTCGAGTTGATCTCGTAGAGCTCCGCCAGGGCCGTCAACGAATACGGCGGCTCCTTCACCTCGCCGCTGTCGTAGGACTCCCGCCAGCTCTCTTCGGGAAGCTGCTGGCTCTTGCCCCGCTGGGGTCCTGCCCCTACGATGTGGGCCTTCATCAGCTCGTCGTGCATGGCACCACCTCCGCATGTCAAAGCGAGGCGCTGCCCTCAGCGCCCCGCGTGCTCTCCGACTACGCTCCGTCCTTGCGCTCTCCCGTATCGGCGTGCCGCCCCCAGCCCCCCTCAATACTGCGCCCCAGGCGCCAGCCGACCCCATTCCTGTTGGCCCGGCCTCCCCCGCCCGCGCGTTCCGCCGCTGCCCCACGTCTCGGTCACACGATCACCGCCCGCATCTCCCCACCTCGCCAGCGGTTCACCGCCTGGCTCACCGCACCGGCCACGGCATCCGCCACGTCCTTTGATCCCCCCTGCCTGTGATCCACCTTCCGCCCTTGCACCAGCTCCAGACCCCTGCACTCCTGCAGCACCGGCTCGTAGCGATACCACCGCAGCCGACCCTCGTTGAGCAGCTCCTTCAGCGTCTCATACGCCTCAGCGCTCCGATCCACCGATACGAGCTTCACGTTCAGACCCTTCCGCTTCAAGATCTGCCTGCTGTCGGCGCTCTCGTATCCGTCGAAGCTCACCTGCTCGAGCCGGAAACCCCTCTCCACCAGCGTAAGGATTAGCTCCCGCACCATCGCGAACTGCAGCTCTCCGCCCTCCGGCGGCTCGATGCGCCGCATCAGGTCCACAACGGCCACCGGCCGGTCCCCGCCCTCCGAGAACGGCTCGCAGTGCGCCATCGCGATCCCGCACGCGTCCCGGCTCAGCCCCAGGTCAACGTGTATGAACCGCGCCTCGCGGTCCTCCGCCCGGTAGTCTGGGAGCAGCCGCCCCCGCTCGTCGAACGGCTCAGCGAGGTCGTCATCAATGGCCCGCTCCAGGACTGTCGCGTCCGGGATGAACGGCTCGAATGCTTCCGCCGGGCGCGCGGCCAGATCTCGTAGCGCCCGCAGTGTGTTGCGATTGAACTCCGGCCGGTACTCCACCGGCACCATCAGGCCCTCACACTCAAACGTCTCGCCGCAGTAGGTACCCTCCGGCTTCAGCTCCCAGGTCGCCCTCCGCGACGCGTAGATCCTCGGATTCTCCTTAGCCTCCTCCAGCTTCCGCTCCAGAAAGTCCCCCCGGTGCCGCGGTGAGGAGATCATGATCAGTAGACCACGGTCCAAGAAGCGGCTGCGGATACGCCGCTGCAGCGCGTTATAGATCTCCTCCGCCGAGTCCCGCCGCCCACCGCCCGTCTCCAGCAACCAGCTCGCCTCATCGATCACTGCGCCCAGTATGTTGTAACCAAGCGGGTAGGTCTCCGCCGAGTTGCCGCAGATCACAGCGACATCCTTCGGGAAACGCAGCTCCCGGCTCATCACCTTCGGCGCGTATTGCTCGAACCACGGCGACCGCTCGATGCGCCGCAGGATCTCGCCGAACACCACCCGCCGCGCCTGATCAGCATTCGTCGACATGTTCAGGAAGCTGATCGTGCTTCCCGCCCCCAGTCCGAAATGCCGTTGCGGCTCCCGCAGGCACAGCACCTGATGCAGTTGATACGCGATCGCCAGGCTCGCCGCGTATGACTTCCCAGCTCCGATCCCCCAGCACAGCGCCGCCTCCGTGTATTCGCCCTCGAAGATCTCCTCAAGCACATCTACGATCAACGGGTAGACCTCGGCTTCGAGTCCCAGGTACTCCGGCCCCAGGATGAAGCGACGCACCGCCGCGGGCTGCTCCTCCCACTCCTGCATCTCCCCTGACATCGACCGCCTCCTTTCGTCAGGAGACTGCCTCGGATTCCTGTCAGCGGTCGATGATCCGTCGTCTGTCTGCCATCCTTCAGGCGCCACCGGCACCCGCATCGGCTCTATCCATTAACATAGGTACCGGAGCGCAACCATGTGCTAGCCCCTCAATGCCAAACCTCGCGTGCCTTGCCGCGCCCCGACAGGATGCCGGCGTCCACCATGAGGGGGCGGCGCAAGCGAAGCGAGCGGCCCAGGCGTCCCAACCCAGCTCCGGCCCCTCACGGAGGACAGGCACCCTCGCCAGGACGTCCCCTACTCCCTCCGCCCGTCGTGCTCTTCGCGACCACTGGCCCCGCTCCGCCCGTGCTCCGCCAACATCCTCAGGCCTCTATCCATGCCGCCACTCCTGGCCACTGCCTCCGCGTCTTACTCCAATCGTGAGACATTCATGAGCCCACCTTGAGCACTACTCAAGCCCCCCTTGCTATCCTGATGGCGTTGGCGCGATGCAGCATCCTTGGCTGGATGTCCGTTCTCGTAGGCAACTGGGAGAGTCTTGATCCATGCGATCAGATCCATCGCATCGTGCGCGTGACCGAGGCACGATCATCTTCCTCATCGCCGCATGCCTGATGGCTGCGCTCCTCCGGGCCACTCCTCAGCCCGGTCAGAGCGCCATACTCGACCACCAGCCGCAGGCCCTCGTCACCGCCATCGGCCTCGACTCCTCACCATCGGCCGACTCCGCCCTGGGCACCTGGATCTTCGCTCTCATCTACGCCGCCCGCTACCAGGCTGAGGCCCTGATCTCGCCCGGCCTCACGGCTCTCGACTTCTGCACGCGCTTCCTCACCGATCCCGCCGCCTTCTGCACGCTTGCGCATGGAGCGGCCGTCGCCGCCGGCGTCCTTTCTGTCCTTCTCGTTTACCTCATCGGCACTCGCCTCATCGATCACTGGGTCGGCGTGGCGGCTGCCTTTGCCGTCTCCCTCCACCCGGCGGCCGTCGCCCTCAGCCACCGCCTCGACTCTGCGGCCTTTGCCCTCCTCTTCCTCCTCTTGGGCATCCTCACCGCAATCCCGTGGAGGCGTGAGCAGAGCCATCCTGCGGTCGTGGCTGTGGCCGCCGGTCTGTCCTTGGGCTTCGCGACCGACGCCCTCCCACTCGTGGCAGCTCTCGCTCTCTTCGGGTCAGTCATGCTCATCGTGCACAGGGCGCCACAGCCAGGCAGGCTCTCGGCCGTGGCCCCCGCCGGGCTCGCGATCGCATGCTTCCTGCTCGGCGCCACGCTCGTCATCCCACCCGATCCCGCGGCCCTCGCCGGCTACGCTTCAACAGCTCTCACACCGCTGCTGATGGCGGCGGGGCTTGGTTGCGCCATGATCTATCTCCTGCGACATCTCCGGAACGCATTGCCGGCCAACGCCTGGTCCTCGGCGTTGCTCGGCGCGGCACTTGTCTTCACTGCCGGCGCAGCCGACGGCCCGGCCGAGCCTCCCTCCACCCCACTTACACCGGCAGCCGCCGCCTCCCAGTGGATGGCTGACAACCTGCCCGACCGCAGCACTGTCGTTGTTCACCCCTCCCTTCACGATGACATCAGCCTCCCTCGCACCGCTCGCAGTTGGCTTCGCGAACTTCAGTCGGACCTCCCGGCCCGCCGTCACTCGCACGTGTACGCCGCGGTCGCCCTCCATGCTGCTGCCGCATCGCCCCGCCCTGCCTGGCACGTCATACTCGCGCCCAGCGCCAACCGCCGCGACCTGCTTCAGCAACTCGAAGCTGCGTCCAGCTCTTCGGCTGCCTACGTGGTCGTGCCCGCCCACATGGACCTGGAAGCTAACAAGGGCTCGGCTGCAGCCCCTGGCTCTCTCTGGCTCGTCGCGAAGTTCAGGCCGGCCGGCGCCGACCAGCCCGGCGTCGCGATCTGGGCTCCCCGCTCACCGCAAACCCACACCCCGACCCACGTCCACTGGATCCGCCGCGGCGACCGCCGCCTCGCCCGTTGTCATACCGGTTCTGCCACCTGACCCCGCCTCAGACCGATCCTCACGCTCCCTTACCACGTGCAGCTAATGCCCTGACATGCACCTCACGCCCCCGGCCATTGAGGCCGTTGCGGGCGGGCCTCTCCTTCGGGCACCCTCCGTGCCGGGGAGGGGGACCACGGCACACGGCGCACTGACCGAGACCACAGGTTCCCAGTGTCCCTGCCACGGAACGACATCCC
>JBNGDZ010000291.1:0-6472 GCA_049975765.1 Armatimonadota bacterium | reverse complement strand
TGCCGGGAGCTGACGGAGCCCTACGGTATTCCCTACCGCTGCCTGCTGCCGCGCGAGATGCGCAACCTGCTGGTGGCATCGCGCGCCGGCAGCTTCTCGTCCATCGCGGCGTCAAGCTGCCGCCTGTCGCGTACTATGATGCACCTGGGGCAGGCGGCGGGAACGGCGGCGGCGATGGCGGTCGAGGGTGGCTACGATCCGGCGGACGTGCCCACTGATGACCTCCGCGCCGCGCTGCGAGACCAGCACGTGCAGCTCCGCTGGCCGATGCCCCGGAAGCTGCGGGCGTGGATGATACAGGCGACTGAACGCCGATAGCTGTGCGTCAGTCGGTGCCCTGCGGGCAGGCGTTGGAGACTGCGACCTGCATAACGACCTGCGCTTCGGCACACGCCGCCTCAAAGGCCCGTTGCAGCGCCGGGAACACCGCGTCCGCGTCGCCCACCACCAGGGTGCTCATCGGGCCGGGCTCAACCCGCAGCCCCGCGTCGCGTAACTGCTCCGCAAAGGCCTCGATCGGTGGGCCCAGATGCTCCGTGCGCAGCGGATACAGCGATACCTGCGCGCTGACATTGCTCGCCATCACGCTCACTCCCTCACGAAGTGCAGCACCAGGCCGGCGTAGTGGTCGCGGAAGCGGAAGCCGGCGGCCGCCAGCGCCGCACGGACCTGGTGGGGGTCCAGGTGCATCGGATACACCGACAGGAAGCCACCAGGGCGCAGCACGCGCCGCATCTCCGCGAACAGACCATCCCAGTCCTCTATGTTCTGCAGCACATCATACAGCAGCCCCACGTCACAAGAGGTGTCATCAAGCGGAATGCACACGCCTCCCCTCCCGTGTATCAGTCGCACGTTGCCGACGCCGGCTTCGCGGGCCGCGGACTCCAGCGCCTGGATCCTGTCAGCATCGCAGTCGAGCGCGTGAATCGTGCCACCCGGGCCGACAAGCTGCGCGGCGGGCACGGCGTAGGTCCCGCCGCCGCAGCCGAAATCCACCACGCAATCTCCGCGGCCGACGGGCACGCTCTCGAGCACCTCCCGGGCCCGCGCCGCGAGCCACCGCCTCTGCTCGCCCTCGCTCTCGGGGACCTGCATGAACTCACACCTCAGCCAACACGCCGATGAAGGCCCCCACCGGGCAGCGGCGGCGCCACAGCAGATCATCCAGGCGCCGCTGCACCGCCAGCTCGACGGGGTCCTCCGTGTTGGATCCGATCAGGGCAGTGCGCCATCGCACGCGTCGGGGGGTGACGTGCGCTCGCACGAGGTCCACCAGCTCATCGATGGTGAACAGGTGCGCACGCGACAGCGTCCGCCCCATCTCCCCACGCGCGATGCTCGCGCCGTATGCCGAGCGGCGGTTCAGCGCGCCGATGAACAGCCGATCGCGACAGACGCGCGCCATCTCTTCAAGCGCGGGACCGGGATCGGGCACGAACTCCAGCACGGTGACCGTGATGACCAGGTCGAACGAGTCGGTGGCGAGGGGCAGCGCCTCGGCCAATGCCGCGATGGTGCGCTCCCGGTGCCCAAGCAGGGCCAGTCGGCGGGCGGTCACCGCATGCATCTCCGCGTCCGGCTCGCTCCCCAGAGCATCGACGCCATGGTCCAGCAGCTTCGCGACGAGTCTGCCCGTGCCGCAGCCGACATCCAGCGCCGACTCTCCGGCACGAGGTCGGGCCATCGCCATCAGCAGGGCGTGCTCGCGGTCCTCGGCGTAGGCGCCCCAGGGGGTGCGGTACCACGCGTCATATGATGCCACGTCAGATGTGAACTGCTGGCGCGAGCTCATCGCCCGGGCTCCCGGTGCAGGGCTGGGCCGCCGGGCGCAGAATACTGCTGCATAGGCGCGACGTCAAGGGAATGGGAGCGATCATGATGGGCGAGCTGCGGGTCGGCATCTCCCGGCGCAACATCACACCGCCGGTGGGCGCCAGCATGGCCGGATACGCCGCGCGCGATCATGGGGCGGAGGGTGTGCGTGACGAGCTGTGGCTGCGCGCGCTGTTTCTCGATGACGGCGACGCGCAGGCGGTGCTGATGTGCCGCGACGTGTGCGACACCCAGAGGGGCGAGATGGACCTGCTGGAGGGCATGTTCGAGCAGCGCATGGGCCTCAAGCCGGAGCAGCTCTTCATCGCCAACACTCACACGCACTCCGGACCGTCCACGAGCTACGAGCAGGAGTCCGACAACCGCGACTACGTGGAGAACCTGGCGGCGGTCTGCGTCGGCGCGGCGGAGGAGGCCCGGGCGAACGCGCGGCCGGTCGTCATGACGCGGGCGCAGCGCCCGGTCCAGTGCGGGGTCAACCGCCGCGAGCGCACGGCCGAGGGCCAGATCGTGCTGGGGGTTAACCCCGAGGGCCCGTGCGACACGACCGTGGACGTGCTCGTGTTCGCCGAGCCGGAGACCGCGGAGCCGGTGGCCACACTCTTCCGGCACGGCGTGCACGGGGTGGTGATGGGGTCGGACAACTACCTGATCTCCGGCGACGCGCCCGGCGCGGCGGAGCGCTTCGTGGAGGCGAACCTGCCGGGCGCGGCAGGATTCCTCGCGGGCGCCTCCGGGAACATCAACGCCCATCCGCGCGGGAGCTTCGAGAACGTGGATATGCTCGGCCGGCGGCTGGGCGGCGCCGTGGTCCAGGCCACGACCGAGGCCGAACAGCCGCGGACGGACGTGCGCATCGTCAGCCTCCGCCACGAGCTGGAGCTTCCGGTGGAGGAGCCCGCGCCTGAGGATGAGCTGCGGGAGGAGATCGAGGAGCTTGAGGCCGCCATGGAGCGGCTGGACGCCGGCGAGGACGTGCAGGGGCTGACCCGCTGGCGCACGGATCGGCGGCTGCGACATGCGCGGAGCCAGCTTGAGATGTTGGAGGCCGGCGAGGAGATCGGCGGCAAGCCCACCTTCGTGCAGGTGCTGGCCATCGGCGATGTGGCGCTGGTCGGCTACCCCGCCGAGGTGTTCTACGAGATCGGCCGCGAGGTGCGCGAGCGCTCGCCCTTCGCGCTGACGCTGGACGTCACGCACGTCAACGGCTGGAGCGGCTACATCCCCATCGCCAGCGCTTTCGACGAGGGCGGGTATGAGATCCAGGCGCGCGTGCATCACTGCGGTCTGGGGATCACGCCGGAGGCCGAGGCGGTGCTCATCACCGAGTCCCTGCGCGGGCTGGCCAGAGCGAGGCGCGCAATCGGCGACTGAGGCGGGAGGGCAGGGAGAGGCCGCCGCAAGCGCAGCGTGTTCGCTACGCTTGCAGGCCTCACCGGGCGCTGCGCGCCCGGCGGCCCCCCACCGAACACGATGGGCTCCCAAGGCAACCAGGCGGCGACTGTGCCCGTGGTCAAGATACGCGGAGTTTCGCAAGTGCGCAATAGCGCTTACCTGCATGAGTCAGCGCACGTTGTCTTCAGGCTTTCTGGGGCCACTACTTGCTTCCGTCAGTCCGAGCGTGCGGCTGTCTCATTGTAGGCCTCGATGAAGGGATCGATGGCCTGACGCACCTGCCGAGGCGAGGTGAAGCCGGCGCCCTTCAGGGGCCCGCCGCGACAGGATAGAGAACCAGATCCCGACCCGGTGGGGCCACGAGGCGTGCACGGGCGGGAAGCGGAAGTGCACGTTGCGATGGCGCCGCAGCCCCCGGTCGTCCTTTGACCCTCTGCCCTGCATCGGACGCCGGACACCGCTCGCGCCCGCCGCCGCCTCACCGGGCCCTCAGAGCAGTGGTCTCCCGGTGAAACCCAGGCGCACGACAGATCGGGGTGAGAGCGGGAGTATCCAGCCGCACTTCAGGCCTGCGTTTGCTCCACGTCCCCCAGGACTGCTTCCCAGGGGGTGCCCTCTGCCTGCGCGGACAGCTCCGACCACTGCGCCGCCTCACACCGGCGTTGCAGCCGCGCCAGGGCTTGTGCCGGGACTTTCGCATGGCGCGAGCCCACGCTGCGAAGCAGCCGCGCGGCGTGGCTGTAGAGGCACACGCCCGCGGCCAGGTCATCGTCCATCTCAGCCAGCTCGGCCAGGTTATTGAGTGCGACGCCGATCCCGTGTGGATAGCGCAGCGCCTGGTAGATGGACAGGCTGCGGAGGTAGTACTCGCGGGCGGCGGGCACATCGCCGGCACCGTGAGCCATCGCCCCCAGACTGTTGAGGGTCTCGGCCTCCCCGCGCACGTCATGGGCCTCGCGCCGGCACCGGAGGGCCTCACGATACAGTCGCTCGGCCTCGGCTGCGTCACCGGGACCCGCAGTCAGGCGGGCGAGGTTGTGCAGAGCTCGCGCCCGCCCGTGAGCGTCAGGCCACAGACGGAGGACGTCCTCAAAGCACTTGCGGGCGGCGGCATCTTCGCCCCTGTTGAGGTGGACGAGGCCCAGCAGGTTCAGCACTTCGGCTGAGCCCGCCCGGTCCCCGAGGCCGCGCCGCCGCCTCAGGGCACAGCGGGCCAGCTCGCCCGCCCGATCCAGCTCGCCCATGTCCAGCGCCAGGCCGCCCAGCTCGTACTCGAGCGAGGACCGCACGGCCCCCACGCCCCGAGCCCTGCTGCTCTCCAGCTCCGCCAGGGCGGCTTCGAGGCTGGCGCGCAGCTCCGCCCAGTGGCCGCAGTGATACAGGACCGGGCACACCCTCAAAGCGATCCGGGCGTACCGCTCAGCGCCGTATGCGACCTGCGCCCACGAGAGGGCTGCCCGCAGGTTGTCGCGCTCGGGCTCCAGACGATCCACCCACTGTGCCTGCTGCTCCCCGTTGAGGCTGCAGGCAGCCTCGCCGCACAGCTTCAGGAAGTGCTCGCCGTGGCGCTCACACAGATGCTCCCATTGGTCCTCGTCAACACGCTGGCGCGCGTAGTCTCTGACCGTGTCGAGCATGCTGAAGCGAATGCTGGAGTTGCTGGTCGAGGCCACCACAAGTGAGCTGTCGAGGAGCTCCTGCAGAAGACCCAGGGCGTCGGGCTCCCCGCAGACCTCCTCAGCCGCCTCCAGCAGCCACCCCCCTTCGAACACAGACAAAGCGCACAGCAGTCGCTGCAGCTCAGGGGAGAGGAGCTCATAGCTCCAGTCCATCGCCGCCCGCAGTGTGCTGTGCCGCTCGTGCATTATGTGGCGACTGCTGACCAGAAACTCGAAGCGGTGATCCAGCCGCGCCAGCATCTGTCCGGGGGACAGCACCTGAGCGCGCGCCGCGGCCAGCTCTATGGCCAATGGGAGGCCTTCGAGCCTGGCGCACAGCGTAGCCACGGCCTGCGCGTTTGCGTCCGTCACCTGGAAGTCGGGGCGCGCCTCCTGTGCGCGGTCCATGAACAGCTGCGCGCTCTCGCACCTGATCAGCTCCTCCAAAGTGCAGCTCTCGCCGGGCGTGGGCAGGGGCGAGACCACGAACTCCCGCTCGCCGGGCACGTCCAGTCTCTGCCGGGAGGTCGCCAGACAGGTGAGAGAGGGCAGACGGTCAAGCAATGAGTAGATGACCGATCCGGCGTCGCCAGCAAGCTGCTCGAGATTGTCCAGGACCAGCAGCGGAGTGCGGCCGGAGAGGAAGGTGACGATCTGCTCCAGGGGATCGAGCGATGGTGAACGCTGCAGTTCGAGCCGATCGGCGATGACAGTGGGGATCAGCGCGGCATCGCGGACCTCTGCCAGCGGGATAAACCACACCGCGCCCTCGAAGCGCTCAAGTGCTTGCTCGGCCGCCTTCAGCGCCAGCCGGGTCTTGCCGCTCCCGGCCGGCCCGCTCAGCGTCACCAGGCGCACATCGGCGGCGGCCAGCAGCTCCCCGAGCTGTGCCAGCTCCGTCCCTCGCCCGAAGAAACGCGTCAGTTGCAGCGGCAGATTGCTGGGGTAGCCGACCTCTGCGCGCAGGGCGGGGAAGCGAGTCTGCGGCATCGCGGGGTAGTCCACCTGGAACAGCTTCTCGGGCGCCGGCACGTCACGCAGGCGGTAGGTGCCGAGATCGCGCAGCGCCACGTCCAGATCGAGATGGCGCCTCAGCAGCGCTGCGGTCGCCTCCGAGCACAGGATCTGGCCGCCGTGGCCCGCGATCAGCACTCGAGACGCCCGGTGTAGCACGTCGTCATGCCGCTCGTTCTGTCCGGGCGCCACGTCGCCCGTGTACAGGGCCATCCGCACGCGCAACGGCGACACCGCTGCCGGCCACCGCGCGCTGGCCATCGCCTCTTGGCAGGCGACCGCGCACGCCACCGCGTCGCGGGCGGTGGGCAGGACCACTGTGAAGCCGTCGCCGGCCCTGCTGATCTCCTCGGCGTCGTGCCGGCGGAACTCTCGGCGCAGCAGCTCGCTGTGCTTCTCGAGAACGGGTTCGAAGCTATCCCCCAGCCGTTCGACCAGCGCCCTGGCGCCCTCGATGTCGGTGAGAAGAAAGGTCACCGTACCCGCTGAGACCGCGGGGCGGCGACCATCCGAGGTCGGCTTCATGATTCGCGGCCGGGCGGCGAGAGTGTCGTGTGCCGCCTCAATCC